>JBFIDC010000297.1:0-3804 GCA_041581495.1 Nocardioides sp.
CAGGTCGCCTCGTCACAGGCACCTCAACAGCTCGCTCAGAATCGACCGGCCGTGGGTCTGACCAGCTCCTCGAGCGTCGCCCACCAGCTCAAGGTGCTCGAAGAGAAGGGGTTCGTACGCCGTGACCCCAACCGGCCCCGGGCCCTCGAGGTGTTCTTGCCCGAGGTGATGGCGGCGCGCCGCTCGATCTCCTCGGCCGAGGAGTCCTCCTTCGACGAGACCGGTGTGGGCGACGCCCGCCCAGCGGCCGCCTATGTGCCGATGGTGGGCCGGATCGCCGCCGGTGGCCCGATCCTGGCCGAGCAGAACCTCGAGACCGTCTTCCCGCTCCCCAAGGAACTGGTCGGCGAGGGCCAACTGTTCATGCTCGAGGTCAGCGGCGAGTCGATGATCGACGCCGCGATCTGCGATGGCGACTACGTCGTGGTCCGCCAGGAGCAGACCGCCTCCAACGGCGACATCGTGGCCGCGATGATCGACGGCGAGGCGACCGTGAAGACGTTCCAGCGCAAGGACGGCAAGGTCTGGTTGCTGCCGCACAACTCCGCCTTCGACCCGATCGATGGCACCCACGCCTCGATCCTGGGCAAGGTCACCGCGGTCCTGCGCCGCGTCTGAACCGCCGCTGGTCTCCCCCTGCCCCCACTGACCCGCCTTTGAACCGCCTCCGAACCGGGCCGCGCCCGGGCCAACGCGGGCTCTGGCGACCCTAGGCGAGGTAGGGTCTGCGCGTTCCCCACTGCACTCTGATCCGGAGACTTCATGTCTGACTCGCGACGTTCGCGCGCCCTGCCCGCTATCGCTGTCGCACTCGCGCTGGCCGGGGCACTTCTGGCCACGCCGCCCTCCCAGGCGGCCCAGGCCGACGACACCGATCGGCTCACCGGCGCGACGTCTGCGCGCGCCGTCGTGGCCAATCGGGCGCTGAGCCGGGCCAGCGGCGCGCTGTCGGGCAACGGCGACGACGCGACCATCGCCCTGCGCGACCTCTACATGGTGCGCGACTCGCTCTCGCCCTCAGACCGCGCCGCCGCCGAGAAGATGTATGACCGACCGGTCAAGACCAACGTGGTCAGCGGCGGCAACATCAGCGTGCACTACAACCCGCTCGAGTTGACCGGCTCCTTCGACCAGGACGACGTGCTCAACATCAGCCTCCACGTCTCCCAGATGTACTCCGGATCCGGCTACCGGCTGCCCAAGCCCGACTTCGGCAAGGGCGGCAGCAACAAGACCGACATCTATGTCGACAAGCTCGACCCGGGTCTCTACGGCTACTGCACCATCGACAACGACACCCAAAGCCCCGGCCCCGGCCGCTATGACGTGCCCGCCTTCTGCGTGGTCGACAACGACTACGCCGGGTTCCCCAGCAACACTCCACTGGAGAACCTCCAGGTGACGGTGGCGCACGAATACATGCACGCCACCCAGTTCGCCTACGACTTCTTCGAAGACCCGTGGCTGCTCGAGTCGACCGCTGCCTGGGCCGAGGACGAGGTCTACGACTCGATCAACGACAACACCCAGTACCTCCCGACCGGCGCGATCGGCCAGCCCAAGAAGCCGATGGTGAAGTTCTCCTTCTCCTCCTACGGCCAGTGGATCTTCTTCCGCTACCTCAGCGAGAAGTTCCCCAAGAAGAAGGGGTCGATGCCCAAGGTCGTCTTGGACATCTGGAAGGCGGCCGACAGTTCCAAGGGCAGCAAGAAGAACCGGCACTCCACCGAGGCCATCAAGAAGGTTCTGGCCAAGCAGAAGTTCTCGATCGACAAGGCGTTCTCGTTCTTCTCCGACGCCAACCGGCGTTCGCGTCAGGTCTATGACGAGGGCGCGGCCAATGCCTACCCGGTGAAGAAGTTGGCCGGCAAAAAGAAGTTGAAGCGCCGCGGCCAGAGCAAGAAGTTCACCGCCAAGCTCAACCCCTTCACCAGCGCCACTTACCGCTACTACCCGCGCAACGGCCTGGGCAAGAAGTTCAAGCTCAAGGTGTCGATCTCGGGCCCCGCGAAGTCCAAGGGGACCCGCGCGGTGGTGACGCTGTGGAAGTCCAACGGCAAGGCCAAGCAGAAGTTCGTGAAGATCAGCGGCAAGGGCAAGGGCGCCACGAAGGTGGCCTTCGGCGGGTCCAAGGTCCAAGCCGTCGAGGTCACCCTGGTCAACGCCAGCACCCGGACCAAGCGCTGCTTCTACAGCCAGTCGTCCCCGTGGCCCTGCTACGGCAAGCCGGTCGACAAGAACTCCAAGATCTCGGTGCGTGGCCTGGTGACCAAGGGCTGAGCAACGCCCGGTCCGACAGCGAGCCGAACAACAGGTGAACAGTCGACCCACATCCCCGGGTGCGCATGACCCGAGCGGATGTGGGTCGTTCTCACCGTGTGCCCACCAACACTGCACCCACCACCTTGACCGACGCCGCGCAGTCACCGACGCCGCCCAACGGCCTGCCCCGCCGCGCCATGCTGGCCGGCACCGCCGCCGGGGCCGGCGCGGTGGCGTTCGGCCCACGGGCCGCCGCCGGTTCGAATGCCCCCACTGACCCCACCCTGGCTGCCAAGGCGGCCAAACGGCGGGTTCGGCACTTTCAGCACGGCGTCGCCTCGGGCGACCCACTGCCGGAGGCGGTGCTGATCTGGACTCGGGTGACCCCCCACCGCAAGGCCACCCCCGGGTCGGGCAAGGGGCCTCGGGTCTCGGTTCGGTGGGAGGTCGCGCGGGACAAGAAGTTCCGCAAGATCGTGCGCCGCGGCACCTTCGCGACCAGCGCCAGTCGCGACCACACCGTCAAGGTCGACGTGCGGGGACTCGAACCCGAAAAGTGGTACTACTACCGCTTCGTCTTCCGCGGCCAGAAGAGCCCGGTGGGCCGCACCCGGACCGCACCGGCCAAGCATTCGGTCCCCGACCACCTGCGCTTCGGCGTGGTCTCGTGCACGAACCTGCAGGCGGGCTACTTCACCGCCTACCGGGCCCTGGCCCAGCGCACCGACCTGCACGCCGTTCTGCACCTGGGTGACTACCTCTACGAGTACGCCCCCGGGGAGTACGGCTACGGCAACGCCAACGTCGACGTCCGGCCGCACGACCCGCCGCACGAGATGGTCTCGCTGTCCGACTACCGGCGCCGCCACGCGCAGTACAAGTCCGATCCCGACCTGATGGCCCTGCACCGCGCCTATCCGTGGATCATCACCTGGGACGACCACGAGGTCACCAACGACCAGTGGAAGTCCGGGGCCGAGAACCACCAGTCCGACGAGGGCAACTACCTCAAGCGCCGGGCTCGCGCCCACCGCGCCTACGACGAATGGATGCCGGTGCGGATGGACGGCACCGCACGCCTGCGCGACGGCGACCGACTCTTCCGGCGTCTGCGCTTCGGGCGTCTGGCCGAGATCAGCATGCTCGACCTGCGCACCTATCGCAGCGAGCAGGTCAACACGGCCTTCCCGACACCGGTCCCCGCGGCCGAGAGCGAGATCAGCGATCCGGACCGCAGCATTACCGGCGAGCGGCAGATGGCCTGGCTCAAGCAGTCACTCTCGCGGCGCGACCAGCAGTGGAAGATCATCGGCAACCCGGTGATGATCGCCCCGGTCACCTTCGCAGCGGTACCCGACGAGGTCCTGGCGCCGATCAACGACGTCACCGGCCTGCTCCCCGATCAGGGTCTGCCCTACAACGTCGACCAGTGGGACGGCTACACCCACGATCGGCGTGAGGTCTTCACCCACATCAAGAACCACCAGATCGACGGTGCCCTGTTCGTCACCGGCGACATCCACTCCGGGTGGGCCTGCGACC
>JBFIDC010000298.1:0-3804 GCA_041581495.1 Nocardioides sp.
CGTCGACCCGGAGGAGTGGAAGGCCGAGATCCCGCAGATCCAGGAGTGGTTCGAGAAGTTCGACGACAACCTCCCCACGGTGCTGTGGACCGAACTGGACGGGCTCAAGGCGCGTCTGGGGCTCTAGCGTCGCTGCCATCGATCGCTGGCGCGAAACCGGCTGGAATACAGGGCCGCCTCCGCCGGGGGGCGGCCCTCGGCCATGTCGGATCTGTGGGAGAGTGGCGCCACTGAAGCGCCGTCATCGCGCTCGCTGGGGAGGTGACCGTGGAGCCAGGATACGGACCTGAAGAACGCGCGCTCTTTGAGCGTGAAGCCACCAAGCTCTACGAGGAGATCGCAGGGTCTGCCGGCCTGCGCGCCTCGGACGAGCGCATCGCCGAGGGCGGCGAACTGCGCAAGGCCTTCGACCTCCTGGTCGAGATGAGCCTGATCAGCTTCGACTCCGAGACCGACGCCTGGATGGCGGAGGATCCCAGCAGCGTGCAGTCGCGGGTGGTCACGCCGCTGAGCCAGGAGGCGGCCAAGCTCATCACCGAGAGTTCCGAGTGGAACTCGGCGTTCAGCAACCTGACCCAGACGTGGCGTCGATCGCCCACCTCGACGTCACGTGGCTCCTTCACCTACCTGCGACAAGACGCCATCGAGCCGTTCCTCGGGGCGCTGGTCAACGAGTGCGAGGAGGAGATGCTCACCGCTCAGCCGCAGACCGGCCGGGACGCCCGCGCACTGGCCAAGGCCACCCTGCGAGACCTGATGCTGCTCGAGCGAGGGGCACGCATGCACACGCTCTACCAGCACAGCGCCCGCCGCAGTTCGGTGACTCACAAGTACGTCGCGGCGGTCAGCGCCAGGGGCGGTGAGGTGCGCACCCTCGATGAGTTCTTCAACCGGATGATCATCGTGGACCGCCGGGTGGCGGTCATCCCCAACCAAGAAGACCTCAGCGTGGCCGTGGCGATCCGAGAGTCCTCGGTGATCGCCTACCTCGTCGACGTCTTCGAGCGCTCCTGGGAGCGGGCCCGCCCGTTCACCAACAAGGAGACCTCCCTGATGAAGGACATCGCCGCCGAGCAGCGCGCGATGACCATGCGGATGCTGATCGAGGGGCACTCCGACCCGGTCAGCGCCAAGCGCCTAGGCGTCAGTCCGCGGACCTACGCCGGCTACGTGGCGGACCTGAAGGCCGAGTACGAGGCAGAGACCCGGTTCCAACTCGGGTACACGATGGGACGCGAGGGGATCTCGGGGCAAGAAGTCGAGATCGACGACGAGTAGGGCATCGCAGGCTCAGCCCGACACGGGCGAGGCGAAATATGCACGAGGGCAGCGACCAGAATTGGTCACTGCCCTCGTGCTGTTTGAGACGGGCCTGGGGGGTTAGGCACTGGGACCGGACAAGTGGGGGGTAAGTCGGGTCCGACGTCTCAAATCATGGGTGGGGTCGTGGGTCAGAACCCCCAGCTGGAGTCGCGAGACATGGGGGCGGGTGCGGAGAAGCCCCAGCTGGAGTCACGGGCCGCCTCGGCCGGCGCGGCGCTGAGAAGAGTCACGGTGACGGCGGTGGCGCCGAGGATGGTGGCGAGGCGGCGAGTGATGGTCTTCATGGTTGTTACCCCCATTGTTGGTCTGGCGAGACCCACTTGATGGCCTCTGCGTAGTAGTCTGTTTCAGCGGCCTCGCATTGAGCGAGAGCGCTGGTGCCTCACAAAATTGCATTGCGAAAACATGCAATCGAGCAACCCTTGACTGACCCTGGCAGGAGCCGCTCAGTTTTGCGATGCCCCGGGGGTATTCCAGGCGCGCTTCGTGACCAAACTACTGGTCCATTGCCGTCTCGAGGGTGTGATCTGGCCTATTCCCGGCCCCTCGATGCCCCTGGGGGCACCCAGCGCCGGTGTCGTTGCGAGATGGGCCGCGGGGGATGAATGAGGACGACCCCCGCCCTGGCATAGGACGGGGGTCGCGTGGCTGGCGGAGGCGGAGGGATTTGAACCCTCGATGGGGTTTTAGCCCCAAACCCGCTTAGCAGGCGGGCGCCATAGACCGGACTAGGCGACGCCTCCTTAGGAACACCGAGAGGGTGCCCCATACAGCGGGAGACAGGTTACAAGCCCGTGGGGTGGGGGAGCGAACTCGGGCCCGGTGCCGTGGGCCTGGCGATTGGCAGGCCGCGCGCAGGGTGCCTCAGTCGCCGGCCGTCGGCGGTTGGTAGGGCCGTAGGTTGCGCGCCGTCTGCAGGCGCTCCTGGACGTCTCGGACGAACTGCTCCTTGTCGACGGCGAGGATCCCGACCGGGATGGTGGTGCGACCGCCCTCGCGGAGCCGGAACTCGAGGCACGCGACGCCACGTCGGACCGTGGTGACGACGTCCTCGACGCCATCCCAGCGCGCCGCGGATTGGCCAGCGCCGCGCACCAGTCGGACCTGGTAGCCCTCCTCGGATGCCCGCACCACCCACGCGCGTGAGCGCAGCCACCAGGCGAACCCCGAGGCGGCGGCCAGGCCCACCAAGAGCAGCGCCACCAACACGGCCGGCGACCAGTCGGCGAGAGCGACCGTGACGGTGCCGAGGAACATCACCAGAGCCAGCGCGATCAGGCTCAGGCCGACGAAGCGGGTCGCGACCGAGCCGGCCAGGCGGTAGGTCGTCGAGGTCTGCGCTGTCTGTGTCACGGTCCGATTCAACACTCCGAGTGCCCAGGTCGTGGAACGGGTGCCGGATTGGGTTGTGAGTCTTGGTGACGTGGGTCACACTCGACGCATCGTCTGCAGACAAAGGAGGGTCGATGATGCCGTCATCCGGTCTGCCGACCGCCCTCCAAGCCCTGGACCGGGCCCTGGACGCGCCGCGCAAAGACGGTGTTCCGCTGGGCAACTGGCGTTGGGTGGTGCGCCAGCGCATGGGTGGGCTCCGCGATGAACTGCTGGGCGAGACCGCAGGGTCTCCCGATGGCTGGTTGGCCGCCCGCGGTGGAGCCGCCTTCAGGGAGCGCAACGCCCTGCTCGCTCGGATCACCTCACTGTCGAGGCAGGTGCTCGAAACCCCTGACGTGGAATCCACCCGGGTCGAGCTCAAGCGGCTCCTGGTCGACGTCTCCCGCCATATCCAACGGCTCAACGACCTCGCCTACGACGAAGTCGAGATGGAGCTCGGCGGCTCCGAGTAGGTAGTTGATCGGCGATGGATAAGGTGGTCGCTCTTGGAGGGGTGCCGGAGTGGCCGATCGGAACCGCCTTGAAAGCGGTCGCTGGCAGAGATGTCAGCCGCGGGTTCGAATCCCGCCCCCTCTGCTCAGTTGGTTTCCCGCACCGCAATCTCGACCAGCACGTCGCCTTCTTGCACCACGTCGGCGGCCGCGACCTTGATCGCCAGCACCGTCCCCGCATGATCGGCGAGGACCGGAATCTCCATCTTCATCGATTCGAGGATCGCGACGGTGTCGCCGATCTCGATCTCCTCGCCGACCTCGACGTTGACGGTCATGACGTTGGCGACCATCTCGGCGATGACCTCGGAGGTGCGTTGGCGGACCATGGCGTGAAACTAGCCCCTACCGATGCGTATCCCTAAGCGCCCCAGCGCAGGGCCCAGCGCAAGCGCCAGTGCAGGGGCCAGTGAGGCGTGGTCCTAGAGGAGGGGCGCCGAACGCGGGGGCTCTGGGCGCACGTCCTCGCGCTCGTGCGGTCGGTGGGCGCGCCGGGCGCCTCGTGAGCCTCCGGTGGTGGCCGACTCCTGCGCATCCTTGGCGGCCCGGGGACCGCCGGTCAGCCGCAGTTCGACGGTGATCGCGACGAACGCGA
>JBFIDC010000299.1:0-3785 GCA_041581495.1 Nocardioides sp.
ACCACCACGACCCCGAGGGCCGCGAAGACAACCGCGAGCGCCATCAAGAACGTCGTGTTCTCGTCGAGGTCGAGTGGACCGATCTTGGGGCGCGGCACCACCAGAACCGCGTCGGGGAACAGGGCGATGTCGAGGCCGAACCACGACCGGACGTTGATCTCGCGCAGCACCAGAGTGCTCATGATTCCGCCGAAGGCCAAGGTGGCCAGAGCCAAGTAGAGACCACGGAGTCTCAGCGCCGGAAGTGCCACCAGTCCACCCACGACGGCGGTGGCCAACACGCCCGCCACGATGCCGACCCATGACATTCGAGCATTGACACCGAACCCGGTGATGCCGGTGTGGAAGGCCACCATGATTCCGACCGCGCAGAACGAGAGCGGGACCAGATTGATCTCTCCGGCGTAGCCGGTGAGCGGAACGAGGGAGAGAGCGATGATCGCGAAGGCGAGTCCGTTGATCCAGGGGCCGATCATCACCGGGCTGACGATCTTGCTCAGGACATAGATGATCGCCACGAAGATGACCGCCCACACCATGGCCTGCCGCACCGAGGGCATCCGCGGACGCTCCCGGCTGCGGCGCTGCACGGTCCCACGCAACCGGTCCTGGGGCAGGAGCAGCAAGACGATGAAGAGCAGGATCACCGGGAGGGCACCACGAAGGTTGGAGACCCAGTCGTAGCGCGTGGGCGCGTAGCCCACCATGTAGGTCGCGGCGAGCCCCAGGAAGAGCGCACCCGCGAAGGTCCGCGGGATGCTGCGCAACCGACCGAACATCGCGGCGGCGAAGGTGTCGATGATCAGCAAGGTGAGCGTGCTCGCCTCGAGCGAGCCCCCCGCGATCGGAGTCACCACCACTCCGGCGAACGCGGCCAGCGCCGCCCCGATGGCCCAACTGGTCAGGGCCACCCGCTGTGGGTTGAAGCCGTTGAGGCGCAGCAGGTCGGGGTCATCCACCACGCCGCGCATGGCCACCCCGAGCCGGGCCCGGGTGAAGAGGATCCGCAGCCCGATCGCCAAGACCGCCGCGGCGACCACGATGATGATCTCGCCCCAGCGCACCGTGACGCCGAGGATCTCCACCGAGTTGGTGTTGCCGAAGAGCAGTTCGACCTTGCGCGGCTCGGAGGGTTCCCAGATCCAGATCGAGAGCTGCAACATGCCCAGCAGCACCGCGACGGTGACGATGACCTTGGTGACCTCATCGACGTCACGCAGGCCCTTCATCAGCACCTGATACAGGCCCATCCCCATCAGGGGTCCGAAGACCCCGACGACCAAGAACAACGCCACCACGGTGGGCAGACCCCACGGCACGGTGAGTTGCCAGTACAAGAACGCAGCCAGCATCGCCTGCGCGCCGTGGGCGAAGTTGAAGATCCCAGAGGTGGTGTAGGTCAACACCAGCCCGGAGGCCGCGATGGCGTACACCGCTCCTAGGACCAGGCCCAGGATCGTGTAGGTGAGGAATTGGTCCACGGGGAGCCGCCCTCAATCGAGGTGAGGCGTCAGCCTTCCGGGGTGATGACGTCGTCGGTGAGGTAGGTGGTGGCGATCCGATCCTCGTTGAGGTCGACACCCCACGAGCTCTTCGGCGTCTCCAGGGACGAGTCAGCGCAGTAGAACTCACCCTGGGTCGCGGGTGCCACCTGCTCGTAGGTGCCGCCCTTGACGGCGACGATCAGGGCACAGGCGGGCGGCTCGTTCTCAGCCGGGTTCGACTCCGCGTGCAGGCCGGCGCCGGTCCAACTGGTCACGGTGGACAGTTCGTTGACCATGCACTGGCGGGTCAGGTCGGAGCCGCACGCCTTGGCTGCGGTTGCCCACAGGAGGAAGGCGGAGGCGGACTGCATCCCCAGCAGACCCGTCGTGTAGTCGCCTTGATCCATGACGGACAGGTAGTCGGCCACGGCCGGGACCGCGTCGGCGTTCTCGAAGGGCTGGAACTGCATGGTGATGGTGATGCCCTCGGTGAGTCCGTCGATGTTGGCACTCAGCACGCTGTCGGCATACCAGGTGGCGTCGGTCAGGATGGTCGGCTCGTAGCCCTCCACGCGCATCGCGTCGAGGAAGGAGAACGTCGCCGGCGTGGGGGTTCCCTGGTCGAAGAGCACCGTGGTGCCGCAGTCCTTGTAGCGCTGCACCAGTGCCCGGTAGTTGTCGCCACCCGCGGACTTCAGCACGACCCCACAGCCGGCCTGCTTGGCTCCGACCGACTCGAGGACCGCTGCCGTGCGCTTCTCGGCCACCTGAACGAACGACGAGTCGTGACCCACGAAGTCATAGGACTTGGCATCGGGATAGGTCTGCAAGGTGAGTTCGGCGCGCGCCACGCTGAGCAGATCGACGGGGAACGGCACCGGCGCGTATCGCATCGGCGCGTTCACCGCGGCCGCCGAGAGGTTGAAGCCGGGCACCGAGACCAACTGGCAGTCGACCCGGTCGGCCTCCATGTTCTCGTCGCCGGCGAAGCCCTGGCCCACCAGCATGAAGTCCTGGTTGCAGGCCTCGACGATCACCTGCGCGGCGTTGTCGAGCGCGGCGTCGTAGCGGTGCCCGACGATCTGGCGGCCGTTGATCCCGCCCAGACCGTTGCACCACTCGATCATCGCGTCCATCGCGTCGCCCATCTCCTCATTGAGGCCGGGCGCGTTGGCGTAGCCGGAGTCGTCTCCGTAGCCGATCGCGATGCTGTCGTCGGTCACGCCCTGTTCGGTCGCACCGGAGGCATCTCCGGCGCCGCAGGGGGACTCGATGTCACCGAAGGTGTCGGTCGGCAGGTCAGCCGACGCGCCCGTAGTGGAGTCACCGCCGCCGGGGTCCTCATCAGAGCGACTCGATGAACACGCACCGGCCACGAGCACCAATGCGGCGGCCACGACTCCGAGCCGGAATACCTGGCCACGACCGATCCGGTGGCTTCTTGTCTGACGCAAACCTCGACGCATGCTGCTGTCCCTCCTCGTTGCCGACCCCTCCGTGACGGCGGACACATCAAACCCCATGGCGCGACCCCTTGGGAAGGACAAGTTTGCGTATGTGAACAAATGTGTCCATGTTGTTGCTCAGCGCGGTCGGAGCCGTATCCGTGTACCGCCTAGCGTCGGTGAGGTGACGGCCACCACTCGGCGACCCGGGCCCCGAAGCGACGTAGACGTGCGCTTGGCGCTGGTCGTCGCCGCCGAACGGCTCTTCGGTTCGGCCTCTGTCGACGGCGTCTCGATGCGTGCCGTGGCCAGGGCGGCCGGTGTCGCACCGGCCGCGCTGACGCACTACTTCCCGAACAAGTCCGCTCTCGTCAACGCGGTGGTCCAGCGGCGCGCCGAACCGGTCGGTCGAGCGGTCAGCGAGCGCCTGATGGCGTTGGCCGAGCCGGAGCGGGACCCGGGAGTCACCGACCTGGTCGAAGCGGTGCTGATCCCTTTCGTGGAACTGCTCGACGCCGAACCCGTCGCCGGGCTGGCGTGGATGAAGCTGTTCACCTCGTTGGCGCTGGCCGATGACCCGATCTGGGCCCGCGGCGTGGCGGGCCGCGAACACAGCGTCACCGAGCTCTACACGCAGGCCCTGGACCGGGTGTTGCCGCATCTGGACGGCACCGACCGCTTCCAGCGGGTCGACATCGCCATGTTCTCGATGCTCAGCGTGCTGGCCTGCGCCGATCTGGCGGGCTACCGCCGACCGCTCACCGAGGACGGCCTGGACCCGCAGTTCGTCCGGCAACTGGTGATCTTCACCAGCGCCGGACTCGCCGCGCCGAACTAGTTCGGGTCCGCCTCAGCC
>JBFIDC010000300.1:0-3780 GCA_041581495.1 Nocardioides sp.
GCGCTGTTGGCCCTGATGTCGACGGGATTGTCAGTCGTCCTCACCGCGTCGCCGGCGACCTCGAAGGAGATCCTCACCGAACGCTGGTGCGCGGACACGGCGGCTCCGTGCCTCCTGTCGGCCAGCCGCAACGGAGTGGACCTGACCGCGGGTGACCCCGACATCGAGATCCAGTTGACCAGCGCCCAGACCGCCAACCCGGACTACGACTACTTCTCGTTCATCGTGGTCGACAACAGCGGTGATCTCTTGCCCTCCGACCTTTATTCGCTGACCTTCGACCTCGGCACCCTGCGGCCGGATCGGTCCGAGAGTTATTCCGCTCGTCCCGACATCGACCGGATCGACGACGGGGACGGCACCCACAAGTTCCGGATCACCGGTCGCCCGGTGCACCTGACCTACGGCTGCAACGACAGTTATCCGATCGTGTGCCCCTCGGTGGCCACCAGCGATGCCTACGAGTTCTCCGGTGAGGTCTACCGCCTCAAGACCGACCTCACCTTCCAGGGCTTCGACCAGGCGCAGGACGTCGACGTCGTCAACGGGATCTACCTCGTCGATCCCGGCGACGCGCCGGCCTATCTGGTCTCGGAATGGGGCAACTCCCACTACGAGACCGACGGCACGACCGTGGTCCACGGCCAGGCCCGGTTCCGGATCTCCTACACGATGCTGCGGCGCGACTTCGCCATCCCGAACCCCGAGACCATGACCGCCACCAGCATGGTCGGCTCCATCAACGGCAGCCCCGCGACCTTCGAGTTCACTCAGGACCCCGACGGCGACGGAATGATCGT
Source organism: Nocardioides sp. (assembly GCA_041581495.1). Classification (GTDB taxonomy): domain Bacteria; phylum Actinomycetota; class Actinomycetes; order Propionibacteriales; family Nocardioidaceae; genus Nocardioides. The sequence continues at coordinate 801 of JBFIDC010000300.1, forward strand.
CGACATCAGCGGGGTGACGTTCTCGAAGCGGACGGTGAAGGTCAAGCGCGGAACCATCACGCCGACCAGACCCAAACTGCGCAAGGCCAAGCGGCCCGCTGCCCGCAAGGCCAAGGTCTACTTCGACCGCGCCAAGGCGCGTGGTGCGAAGGTGAAGGGCTACCAGGCCCGCTGCGTCGCCGGCAAACAGGTCAGATACGCCAGCGCCGGCAAGTCGGCGTTCAAGTCCAAGATCGTGGTCAAGGGACTCACGCCCGGTCGGCACTACAAGTGCTCGGTGCGCGCGAAGTCCAAGGCCGGACCCGGCAAGTGGAGCAACAAGAAGCGGGTCTGACTAGGCAGTCAGGTTCTCGAGCAGGGTCAGGTTCTCGAGCAGCGAGCGCCGGCAGTCAGGTTGTCGAGCAGCGAGCGCCAGCGAGCGTCGTCGAGACAACTCCCGAGGTTGTGATCAGGCGTGACCGTCGAACATCGAGGTCACTGACCCGTCTTCGAAGACCTCGCGAATCGCGCGAGCCACCAACGGCCCGATCGAGAGTTGGGTGAGCTTGTCGAACTCCTGCTCGGGGGTCAGCGGCAGCGTGTTGGTGACCACGACCTCCTCGACCGGGCAGTTCTTGAGCCGGTCGACGGCCGGGTCGGAGAGGATCGCGTGGGTGGCCGCGATGATGACGCCGGCCGCTCCTTCAGCCATCAGCGCTTCGGCGGCCTTGGTGATGGTGCCGCCGGTGTCGATCATGTCGTCGACCAGGACGCAGGTGCGGCCCTGGACCTCGCCGACGACGCGGTTGGCGACGGTCTCGTTGGGGCGGTCGATGTTGCGGGTCTTGTGGATGAACGCGAGCGGAACCCCACCGAGTCGGGCCGACCAACGCTCGGCGACCTTGATCCGGCCGGCGTCGGGCGAGACGACAGCAAGTTGCTGGTGGCCGTACTTCTGACGCACGTAGTCGGTCAGGATCGGCATCGCCATCAGGTGGTCCACCGGGCCGTCGAAGAACCCTTGGATCTGGTCGGCGTGGAGATCGACGGTGATCAGTCGATCGGCGCCCGCGGTCTTGAACAGGTCGGCGATCAGCCGCGCCGAGATTGGCTCGCGACCGCGGTGCTTCTTGTCCTGACGGGCGTAGCCATAGAACGGCATGACCACCGTGATCCGCTTGGCCGAGGCGCGCTTGAGCGCGTCGACCATGATCAGGTGCTCCATGATCCACTCGTTGATCGGCGCGGTGTGGCTCTGGACGACGAACGCGTCGCAGCCGCGCACCGACTCCTCGTAGCGCACATAGATCTCGGAGTTGGCGAACTCATACATCGAGGACGGCACCAGGTCGGTGCCCAAGAGCTCAGCGACCTCAGTGGCGAGCTCGGGGTGAGCTCGTCCCGCGAAGATCATCAGGTTCTTCTCGGTGGCCCGCTTCATGCCCGTGCCCAATGGAGGCTCCCCACTTGTGTTCATCGCTGGCCTGGCTCGTCAGTCCGATTCTTCCACGGCCTTCGCGGCTTGCTCCGCCGCGTCCGCCTGAGGAGTCCCTGGCCGCTGTTTGCGCGCCCAGTCCTCGAGGTTCCGTTGCGGTCCGCCGCTGACCGCCAGTGCCCCTGGCGGCACGTCGCGGCGCACGACCGTGCCGCCTCCTGTGCCCGCGCCGTCGCCGATCTCGACGGGAGCCACGAAGGTGTTGTTGGACCCGGTCTTGGCGTGCCGACCGACCTTGGTGCGGTGCTTGGCGACACCGTCGTAGTTGGCAAAGATCGTGCCGGCGCCGATGTTGGCGCCTTCGCCGATCTCGGCGTCCCCGACATAGGACAGGTGAGGCACTTTGGCGCCGTCGCCGATCTGGGCGTTCTTGGTTTCGACGAAGGTGCCGATCTTGCCGCCGCTGCCCAGTTGGGTGCCCGGTCGCAGATAGGCCCACGGCCCCACGTTCGCCTGGGCGCCGATCACGGCGAGTTCGCCATGGGTGCGGATCACCCGTGCGCCCGGCCCGATCTCGCAGTCCTTGAGTGTGGTGTCGGGACCGATCACGGCGTCCTCGCCCACCACGGTGGCGCCGAGCAGTTGGGTGCCCGGCAGCAGGGTGACGTCCTCGGCGAGGACGACGTCGGCTTCGATCCAGGTGGTCGCCGGGTCCATCACCGTCACGCCGTCACGCATCCAGCCCTCGACGATGCGCCGGTTCATCTCGGCGCCGAGAGCGGCGAGTTGCACGCGGTCGTTGGCGCCCTCGGTCTGCCAGACGTCCACGATCGGGTGCGCGCCCACGTGCAGGCCGGCACTGCGGGCTAGCTGCACCAGGTCGGTGAGGTAGTACTCGCCCTTGGCGTTGTCGTTGGAGAGCCGCGGCAGCGCGTCCATCAAGAACTCGGCGTCGAAGGCCAAGATCCCGGAGTTGATCTCGCGGATCTGGCGCTGCGCGGCGCTGGCGTCCTTCTCTTCGACGATCGCCTCGACGTCGCCCTCCTCGTTGCGCACCACACGGCCGTAGCCGAACGGGTTCTCGACCAGGCCCGACAAGATGCTCACGGCGCGTTGGGCGGCCTCGTGCTCGGCCGCGAACTCGATCAACGACTCGCCCTTGAGCAACGGGGTGTCGGCGTAGGCAACGAGCACCGTGCCGGTCAGACGCTGACCTCCCGAGACGATGGCGTCCATCGCGGTCCGCACGGCGTGGCCGGTCCCGAGTTGCTGCTCCTGGACCGCCAGGATCGCTTCGGGTGCGAGTTCGAGCACGTGCGCACCGACCTGATCGCGCTGGTGCCCAACAACCGTGACGATCCGCTGTGGCTCGGTGGCCTGCACTGCCGAGAGAACGTGTCCGATCATGGAGCGGCCGGCAATCGGGTGCAGGACCTTCATGGTCTTGGACTTCATCCGGGTGCCGCCACCGGCAGCGAGCACAACGACGGTCAACTGATAGGGCACGAGGTGCGAGACTCCCAAGGTCGAGGGCAGACCTCGCCACTCTAGGGGCGCGGGCGCTCC
>JBFIDC010000301.1:0-3766 GCA_041581495.1 Nocardioides sp.
CCCACCATCACCCCAGCGGTCAGGTCTCGCCCCGGACGCAGGTTCGACCAGTCCGCGCGATGAGGCAGGAGGCGGGTCGTTCGGCTCAATGCTGTGACTGCTGAATACGACGTGGTGCTCACTCCGGTCGGGGGGGAGCCAACTCGGCTTCGAGTTCTCCCTGGGAGGCGATGATTCCGGACAAGATGTTGCGTGCGGCCAAGAGCAGGTCTCGGACCTCGGGCACGCTGACCGAGTAGGTCACCTCGCCGCCGTGACGGTGAGAGACCACGAGTGATGTGCGTCTCAGTACGGCCAACTGCTGAGACAAGTTGCTCGCCTCGATGTCGATCTGCTCGAGTAGTTCATGAACGGCGTGGTCACGCTCGGAGAGGAGTTCGAGAATTCGGATCCGGGCGGGGTGGCCGAGGGTTTTGAAGAAGTCCGCTTTCGCCTGATAGAGCGGAACACTCATAACCTGACCTACACCTCTATCCCTTGGCCTGTTCGTTCACGAGGAACGCCCTCGGATAGAATGAAGACTACACGAGTTGAAAACATGTTCAACTCGTGTTTGATGTGTGGCACTGAACTTCAAGGACGGGACGATCGATGGTTGACACTGCTGATGTTGAGAAGGCGCTGGACGCTGCGGGGGTGCAGAACCCCGCGGTTCGCGAGTACGTCGAGCACTGGGCCAACATCACCGGCGCCGAGCGCGTCGAAATCGTCAGTCAGGCAGACGACGCGCGGCTGATCGCCGAAGCCCTCGACGCGGGTGAGTTGTTGCCCGCAGGTGAGGGTCGCTACTACTCGCGCAGCTATCACAAGGACACGGCTCGCTCCGAGGAGCGGACGATCGTGGCCACCAACGACCCCGCCGACAAGGGTGTCTACAACAACTGGCGCCCGGCCTCCGAGATGAAGCCGCTGCTCGTCGAGCGCATGCGCGGCGCCTCGGCCGGCAAGACCATGTACGTCATCCCCTACCTGATGGCCCCTCCCGGCAACGTCCTTGCCCCCTGGGCCGCGGGCGTGGAACTCACCGACTCGCGGACCGTGGTCCTGCACATGATGCGGATGTCGCGCGTCGGCGCCGAGTTCCTCGAGGGCCTCGAGGACCCCAACAGCTTCGTGCGCGCCGTCCACGTGACCGGCGACCTGGAGAACCTGGGCCAGGGCACCCCCGAGGACCAGCGCTACTTCGTCACCGTCGCCGACGAGCGGACGATCCTGCACTTCGGTTCGTCCTACGGCGGCAACGCCTTGCTCGGCAAGATCGCCCACGGTCTGCGCCAGGCCGCCTACGACGGCTGGGCGTCCAAGAAGTTCCTCGGCGAGCAGTACATGCTGATCGGGATCCACGACAAGGAGACCGGCAAGGACTACCACATCTGCGGCGGGTTCCCGAGCGCCTCGGGCAAGACCAACCTGGCCATGATGCTGGCCCCCGATGTTCTCGGCGAGCGCTACCACGTCTCGTTCTACGGCGACGACATCGCCTGGCTCTACGTCGATGAGACCACCGGGCAGCTCTATGGCATGAACCCCGAGTTCGGTGTCTTCGGTGTCGCCAAGGACACCAACGAGGGCACCAACCCGACCGCGCTGGCCTCGGTCGAGCCGGGCACGGGTGCGATCTTCACCAACGTCGCCTACAACCCCGACACGCAAGAGGTCTGGTGGGAGGGCAGGACGCCCGAGCCGCCCGCCGACACCGCCGGCTGGTTGGACTGGAAGGGCAACCCCATCGCCGACCGCTCCCCGGAGCAGGCCGGTGAGCCCTGGGCGCACCCCAACAGCCGCTTCACCACGACCCTCGACAACGTCCCCAACATCGCCGCCGACTACAACGCCGCATCGGGTGTCCCGATCGACGCCATCATCTTCGGTGGTCGCACCCGTGACCGCGAGCCGCTGATCCGCGCGATCACCGACCTGGCCGAAGGCGTCTATGACGGCCTGACGCTCGGCGCGGAGGCCACCGCCGCAGCCGAGGGTGTCGAGGGCATGCTGCGCTACGACCCCATGTCCAACCGCCCCTTCATGGCCTACGGCGAGGGCGACTACGCCGCCCACTACCTCAAGATCGTGGGCGCGGCCAAGGACCAGCCGATCTTCGCGCACGTCAACTGGTTCCAGCGCGACCCCGAAGACGGTCACTTCCTCTGGCCCGGATACCGCGACAACCTGCGCCCGCTGCTGTGGTTGCTGCAGTTGAAGAACGGCGAGGTCACCGGGCGTCAGACGCCGGTGGGGATCATCCCGACCCGTGAGGAACTCAACCTCGAGGGAGTGGACATCTCCGACGCGGATCTCGAGACGATCCTGTCGATCGACGTCCCCCGTTGGCAGCAGGAGATGGGCTTCCGCGAGGAGCACCTCAAGCAGTTCCCCAACCTCCCCGAGGAGATCTGGGAAGCGCACCGCCGGGTGGCCTCTGGTCTCGCCGACGCTGGCGAGTAGTCCGCGCGGGTCACTGAGGTGGCGCGGCTACTCCTCCGTATAGGGGGCCAGGCCGCGCCACAAGACCTCGGTGCAGTGCTCCACCACCGCGTCCAGCGTCACCTCTGGGCGTGAGAGCCACCAGAACCCCAGACCCTCCGCGGCTCCGTACGCCACGTGGGCGGCGGCCTCGAGGCGTTCTGGATCACTGTTCGGCGCCGCTGCGACCAGCACGAGACGGATCTGCTCGATCGTGGCGAAGCGCAGCGCCATGATCTGCTGGGTCGCGTCCGCCGGGAGGCCGGCGTCGCCGCCGAAGAGCAACTTCCACCGCCCGGGGTGCTCTTGCAGCATCCCGAAGAAGGCCCGTGAGCCGGCGACGAGTTGGTCGCGCGGGTGAGAGTCCGGGTCGATGTTTTCGAGAAGCCGACGTTCATGCGAATCGCGGGCGCGTTGCACGCACGCCAAGAAGGCTCCCTCGCGTGAGCCGAGGTTGTCATAGACCACCGGTCTGGTGACCCCCGCCGCCTTGGCGATGTCCTCCATGGTGACGCTGGCATACCCACGTTCGATGAAAAGACCCTCGGCCAGGTCCAGCAGCTGGGTGCGCCGTTCGGCCGCGGGCAGGCGCGGCGCGCGCGCCGGACGTCCCTCACCCATGGGTCAAGGTTGTCACAAGCACCCAGTGTCCGTACCCTACGCGGCGTAGGTAATTCCGGTACTGACTCGTGGGCAGTCCGATATGGCCTTCGCTAGCGCGGTCTGCCCTCCGTGGGGGGTTGGGCAGGCCGCGCTCTGGCCACGTGTGGATGCGAACTCTCGCGGCGTCAGTAGGTCGCAAAGCCGCCGTCCACGATCAGGGTGTGCCCGGTGAGGTACGACGAGGCGTCGCTGCTTAGGTACAGGATCGCCGGGGCGATCTCATCGGGGGTTCCGAAGCGCCCCATCGGAATGTGGGCGAGTTGAGGATCGGCGACCTGGGGGATGCCCATCATCGGCTCGGTCATCCGGGTCTGGATCACTCCGGGCGCCACGGCGTTGACGCGGATGCCCTCGGACGCCCAGGTGGCCGACAACGTGGTGGTCATCGACATGATGCCGGCTTTGGCGGCGGCGTAGCCGGGCACGAAGGGGACGGCTCGGATCGCTGAGAGCGAGGCCAGGTTGACCACGCTGCCGCCGGTCTCTCTGAGTCCGGGGCGGCTGGCCACCGCCAGTCGGAAGGCGCCGGCGAGGTTGAGGTGGAGTGCCTGCTCGAAGACGTCGGGCTCCCACTCGTCGCCGCCATCGGGGAAGTTGGCACCGGCATTGTTGACCAGCACGTCCAGGCGCTCGAAGGAGG
>JBFIDC010000302.1:0-3760 GCA_041581495.1 Nocardioides sp.
GAGGTGAGCTGCCCACCGGATTCCTTGGCCCTGATCGAGCCCTTGATCGAACTGGGGACCGTGGTGGTGTCGGCCGGCTCCCCCGGGTCAGTGATCGTTGAGGTGCCGGCAACCGTGCTCGCCACGGTGGCGCCGTTGGAGGTGAACGGCTTGTTGTCAGTGGCGCTCGGGTTGGTGATGTTGCAGCTCGCGTCCTTGCCCACCGAACGTTGAACGGTCAGGCTGCCCGAGGTCAACGCGGCGGCCTTGGCCGACGAGGGGACTGCGATCAGACCTGCTGCGGCCAGCGCCATCCCGGCCAGCAGCGTCGTGGAGCGTCGCATGAAGATGGTGCCGGTCGCAGAACTCATGAGGATCCTCTCGGCAACGATCAGATCCATCGACACTAGGCCGCGCGATCGACGGCGTCTAGGGCGATCAGTGGGGGAAGTCGCTGGCGAGGGCCAGCAGGCGGTCGTTGGCCTCCACCTCGCCGATCGAGACCCGACAGCCTTCCCCTGCGAAGGGACGCACCACGATCCCGCGCTCGTCGGCGGCGGCGGCGAACTCACCGGTGCGCTCACCGAGGGCGAACCAGACGAAGTTGCCCTGGGCCTCGGGCACCTCCCAGCCCGCTTCTCTCAGGCCGGCCCTGACCCGGGCGCGCTCTGCGACCAGGGCGTCGACCCGTTCGAGGAGTTCGGACTCGGCTGCCAGCGAGGCGATCGCCGCAGCCTGGGCGACCGAGGAGACGCCGAACGGCAGCGAGACCGCGCGCAGGGCCGCCGCGATCTCGGGCTGAGCGACGGCGTACCCGACGCGGAAGCCGGCGAGCCCATAGGCCTTGGAGAAGGTCCGGAAGAGCACCACGTTGGCGCGATCGCGGTAGGTCGCCAGTCCGTCGACAGCGTGCGTCATCCGCACGAACTCGAGGTAGGCCTCGTCGACCACCACGAGCACGTGCTCGGGGATGCGAGCCAGGAACGCGTCGAGATCGCCCTGCGTGACCGCCGGGCCGGTCGGGTTGTTGGGGGTGCACACGATCACCGCGCGGGTTCGGTCGGTGACCGCGGCCACCATCGCGTCGAGGTCGTGACGGCCCTCTGAGGTCACCGGCACCTGCACCGAAACCGCGGCTGCCGAGGCCACGGCGATCGGATAGGCCTCGAAGGAGCGCCAGGCATAGACGACCTCGTCGCCGGGCTCGCAGAACGCGCTCAGCAGCTGGTAGATCAACGCCACCGACCCGGTCGCCACCGCGAGGTGATCGGTGGGCACACCGAGCCGCTTGCCCAAAGCCTCGTACAACGCGACGCTGCCCATGTCGGGATAGCGGTTCATCGTCTCGACCGCCCGGGTCGCCGCCTCCACCACGCCCGGCAACGGCGGGTAGGGGTTCTCGTTGGAACTGAGCTTGAACATGGTCATCCCAGGCCGGGCCACCGGTGGCTTGCCCGGAACATAGGCCGGGATGGTGGCGACGTTGGGGCGGGGCTTCGGACCGGTCATCGCTCCACCGTAGAGCGCTTCCACGGACGCAGCACGAAAGCCAGGGGGACGCCGAGCAGTGTGCCCACCGCCGCGCCGGTGGCGTTGTCGATCATGTCGGTGACGTCGCAGGCGCGGTCGATGCGGGCCAAGGCCAGTTGGGTGAACTCGATGCCCACCGAGTAGCCGACCAGGGCCGCCAGGCCGAGCGGGGCCAGCACGATCGCGGCGCGAGGCCACCGCGCGACCACCATCACCAGCAGCGCCCCCGACGGAACGAAGATCACGGTGTTGAGCAGTCGCTGGCCTCCGGAGAAGATCCAGAAGCCATCTGGCGCCGGCCCACCGATGTCCCACGAGCATTCCTCGAGGCGTCCCTCGACCGGAACGATCCCGGGTGCCCCGTTGGCCGGAATCAAGGTGACCAGCCCGATCACGACCACCGACCACACCAGCAGCCACAGGCTGATCGCCCAGGACCATCCGGTGCGTCGTCGCACCAGGACTGCGCCCACCGCGCACACCACAGCGGCGACCAGGGCGCCGAGCAGCATGACCTCAACGCCGCCGAACGGGAACACGCCCACGACGGTACGTGGTGGACCGCAGACTCAGGCCGCAGACTCAGGCAGAGGACTCAGGTCGAGGACTCAGGCCGCAGGTGCGGTCAGCACGCCCGGCAACAGGACTCGTCCGCCCGCAACGACATCGAGGTCACGGCCGAGCGTGACGTCCATGGGGTTGGTCATGCAGCGGATCGAGCCGCCGCCCTTGTGGAACTCGGCGACGTCGATGATCTCGACGGTGAAGCCCCAGGCTTCGAGTTGAGTGCGCACTCGGTCCGGGCAGGCGGGCATCAGCACGGTGCTCCCGATCACGATGGAGTTGGCGGCGAACGTCGTCAGCGCCTCCTCCTCGGTGAGGATCAACGGCTCGGGGACCAGGTCGAGCAACGCCGCCGCCGACGGACCGTCGAGGGCCGAGGGGCACACGATCGCGCGCCGCTCGTCGAGCGGGCAGAAGGCCAGGTCGAAGTGGTACATCCCGGGGTGCACGATGCGGAACCCGCGCACGGCGACGCCGAGTTCGCCGGCGAGGTGGTGCAGGGACTGCTCGTCGGTGCGCGGGCCGAAGCCGACCAGCAGTTCACCGCCGAACGCAAAGGCGTCGCCGGCCTCGAAGTGGTCACCGACCCCGTCGCTGCCGATGTGCGTCGTGGTCCAGCCGCTCTCGGCGAACCACCCTTGTGCGGTGCGGGTCTCCATCTGGCGCTGGGGATAGCGCATGTGCGACATCACCACGTGCCTGTTCCCGTCGGCGCCAGGCTCGGGGGCACGCACGACGCCCAGACCCAGGTTCATGGCATAGACCATGTCGGGGGCGTCGGGCCGTTGACCGATCACCTCGACGTGGCCGCCGAGGCGTTCGATGGCGCGGACCAGGCCGCGCCACTGCCGGCGTGCACGATGGGGGTCGGGCTGGTCATCGAGATGCATGAAGGGGTTGATGGCGTAGTCGACCCGGAAGTGGCTCGGTTCGACCATCACGTAGTGGCGGCCCCAGTTCAGCATCATCATCCCCTCACGGTCGTCGTTCACGAATCGCCAGATTGTCAGACAATCTGACAGCGCCAAGTGTGGGGCACGAGCCACCGCGAACGCAAGTCGACACGGGAGGACGGCGGCCGAGAGCCGGCCGAGGGCACATGAGACAGAATGAAGCGGTGTCCCACCCGGCCAGTGCGCCCAACCCCGAACATGGTGCGTTCGGGTCGCTGCACGTGGAGCACTCCTCGACCGTCGATCGGGTAGCCGCCGAGTTGCGTCGAGCGGTCTTCGACGGCGAACTCGAATCCGGCACCCCGCTGCGCGAGGTGGCGCTCGCCAGTTCACTCGGCGTCTCACGACCCACCGTGCGCGAGGCGCTGACCCTGCTGGTGGCCGAAGGGCTCGCCACCCGTGAGGCCAACCGCGGGGTCTCGGTCGCCAGCCCGCAGGCCGACTCCGTCCACGACGTGTGCTGTGCCCGCCTCGTCCTCGAAGGCGCCGGCATCCGGGCCTGGAGTGAAGCCGCCCCCGAGCAGCGCGACCGGGTGCGGGAGACGCTGGCCGACTACATGAGTGCCATCCATTCCGACGCGTCCTACCAGGTGCTCAACGAGCGGCACCTCACCTTCCACGTCAGCCTGGTCGAACTGACCGGTTCGCCCAGGCTGGTCTCCATGCAGGAGACGCTGGTCCTCGAGTTGAAGCTGGCGCTGGCCCAGGTCGATCGGATCCGCCGCAACGCCCAC
>JBFIDC010000303.1:0-3742 GCA_041581495.1 Nocardioides sp.
CACGGGCAGACGACATCGGACCAGATCTCAACCAGCATGTGGGTTGGAACATGCGCCGAACGCAGCCTGTTCCCCCGCCGGTCGCCCTATTCTCGGCGGGTGAACAAGCGAATCGCCGTTGGCTCAGTTGTCGCGTTCGTGCTCGCCTCGCTCGGGGCCGTGCCCACCGCCGAAGCGGGCACCGTGACCGCGACCGTCATCGGGTGGATCGATGGGGACACCGTCGACACCACCGAGGGCCGGATCAGGCTGATCGGCGTGAACGCGCCCGAGCGGCACACGTGCGGCTACAGCAACGCCAAGAAACTCTCCAAGCGACTGGCACCCAAAGGCTCGACGATCACGTTGACCGATCCGACCTCGGTACGCGACACCGACGACTACGGACGCCTGTTGAAGTACGTCGGCATCGGGAGCGTGGATGTCGGGCTCAAACTCATCAAGGCGGGCTCGCAGGCCAAGTACGACTCGACCGACGGCCACGACAAACACCCCAAGCAGAAGCGCTACCGCAAGCAGGACATCAAGCACCGTGACTACTGCGCCAACCACGACCTGAAGTCCTATGCGCCGGTCTCGAGCACCAAGTGCCCCAAGAAGGCCCGGATCAAGGGCAACCGCGGCAGCAGTGGCTGGATCTATCACCTGCCAGGGCAGGAGTACTACAAGGTGACGGGGCCCGAGGAGTGCTTCGCCTCAGAAGACGGCGCCAAGAAGCACGGGTACCGGGCGGCGTTGATCTGAAGACCGGGGGTCTCGACGACGCTCGCTAGCGCTCGCTGCTCGACCACCCAGGTGTGACGCTCGCTGCTCGACCACCCAGGTGCGACGCTCACGCTCGACCACCCGGCGAAAAAGGCCCGTAAATTGCACCAGGGCCCGGCCGGGGAGGGAGGGTGGCCGGGCCCTGATCGTCCATGCACCATGAACAGCGCTTGGACTAAGTTGGGGCGGCCTGAAGGAGGGAGCAAGTTGACCGACCCACTGCTCCAACGAGGGGGTAGGGGTCGGGTTACGCACTTTGACTGACCAAATGGCAACCGGATGCGGTGGTCTGGACCAGTGCTAGGAAACTCCGACGATCGGCAGTCTCAAGGCGCCTGGTGCGCTGTCTGGCACCACCGGCGCGGCGGGGGTCACCGGCGCGATCCGCTGGTAGCCGGCACCGAGCTCGGGACGCGGGTCGGGCTCGCCCTTGTTGGGCCAGAACGACATCGCCCGCTCGGCCTGCGCGGTGATCGTCAGCGACGGATTCACGCCCAGGTTGGCCGAGATCGCGGCACCGTCGGCCACGTGCAGGCCCGGGTGCCCATAGACCCGCTGGTAGGCGTCGACCACACCGGTCTCGGGTGAGTCACCGATCGCGCAGCCACCGATGAAGTGGGCGGTCAGCGGCATCCCGAAGGGCTCCCCGATGTTGCCACCGGGGGTGCCGCCGAGGTGGGCCGCGATGCGGCGCACGGTCTGGTTGGCCACCGGGATCCAGGTCGGGTTCGGCGCACCGTGACCCTGCTCGGAGGTCATGAACCAGGTGCCGAACGGGCCCTTCTTGCCATAGGTCGTGATCGAGTTGTCGAGGCTCTGCATCACCAGCGCGATGACGGTGCGTTCCGACCAGTGCTTGAAGTCGTAGAAGTCCCGGACCTTGCGCCGCTGGGTCCACATCTCCTTGAGCCAGGCACGGATCCGGGTCTTGCCGCCGCTGGTCGGGTCATCGGCGCCGTCGGTCAGCACGGTCTGGAGCATCGCCATGGTGTTGAAGCCCTTGCCGTATCGCACGGGCTCGACGTGGGTGTCGGCGTCGGGGTGGAAGCTGGAGGTGATCGCGACGCCGTAGGTGTAGTCGACCGGGTCGTCGGTCGGCGCGATCGCACCGAGGATCGACTCGGAGTTCGTGCGCGAGAGATAGCCCAAGCGATCCGAGAGCCGCGGCAGGGCACCCTCGTCCTTCATCCGGTGCAGCAGCTTCTGGGTGCCCAGCGAGGCCGCGGCCATCACCACATGCTGGGCGGTGAGCACCTTCTGGCCCCGGCCGGTCTTGGACTTGGTGAACTTCACCCGGACGTCGTAGCCCGCCTCGCCGTCGGCGCCCGCACCAGCAGGGCGAGTCGAAATCCTGGTCACCGTGGTCAGCGGCAGCACCGTGGCGCCGTTCTGCTCGGCGAGATAGAGGTAGTTCTTGACCAGTGTGTTCTTAGCGTTGTGTCGGCACCCGCTCATGCACTCACCGCAGTTGCGGCAGGTGTTGCGGGCCGGGCCGGCGCCGCCGAAGAACGGGTCCTCGACCTCCTCGCCGGCCTCCTGGCCGGGTCCTCCGAAGAACACGCCGACGGGCGTGGGGTGGAAGGTCTCGCCGACCCCCATGTCGTCGGCGACCTTCTGCATCACCTCGTCCGCGGGAGTGCGCACCGGGTTCTCGACCACACCGAGCATCCGCTTGGCCTGGTCATAGAAGGGCGCGAGTTCGCTCTTCCAGTCGGTGATGTGGCTCCACTGGGCGTCGTCATAGAACGGCTGCAGGGGTTCATACAGGGTGTTGGCATAGACCAACGACCCGCCACCGACACCCGCGCCGGCCACGATCATCGTGTCACGCACCGCGTCGATCCGCTGGATGCCGTACATGCCGAGCGCCGGGGCCCACAGATAACGCTTGATGTCCGCGGTGCCCGAGGAGAAGTCGGAGTCCTCGAAGCGCGCACCGGCCTCGATGACGCCGACGCGGTAGCCCTTCTCGGTCAGCCGCAGCGCCGCGACCGAGCCGCCGAACCCCGAGCCGACGATGAGGACGTCGAAGTCGAAGGCGTTCTGCTCGGTGGAGTTCGTCGTGGCCTCGGCCTTGTGCTTCCCCATGATCAGGCCCTTCCCAGCTTCTTCATCAATCGGAGGTTGGCGGTCATGACCTTGCCGTAGGCCTCATCGCTCATCCCGAACATCGGGGCGAAGCGGATCAGGCGCTGCGTGGCGACTGCCTGCGGTTCGGTGTAGCGGTGGATGCCCTCGGCGCCCTGACGGCGGCCCATCCCCGACTGGCGCATGCCACCCATCGGAGAGTCGATGCTGGCGAAGGTCGCACCGAAGGCCTCGTTGATGTTGACCGTGCCGCACTTGATGTGGCGGGCCATGGCCCGGGCGCGGGAGCCGTCCTGGCTGTAGATCGAGGCGTTGAGGCCGTACTCGCCGTCGTTGGCGCGAGCCACGGCATCGGCCTCGTCGTGGAAGCGATAGATCGAGATCACCGGCCCGAAGGTCTCTTCGCCGAAGCAGGTCATGTCGGGTGAGACGCCCTCGAGGATCGTGGGTTCGAAGACGTAGGGGCCCAGGTCGGGGCGGGCCTTGCCGCCGGCGAGCACCCGGGCGCCCTTGGCGACGGCGTCCTCGACGTGGCGGACCACGGCGTCGAGTTGCTGCTGGGAGATCAGCGAACCCATGTCGGTGCCCCAGTCGAGGCTGGCGCCGAGGCTCATGGCCTCGGTGCGGGCCACGAAGCGCTCCACGAACCGGTCATAGACCTGGTCGGCGACGAACATCCGCTCCATCGAGACGCACAGTTGACCGGCGTTGGAGAACGCGGCTCGTACGGCGCCTTCGGCCGCCTTGTCGATGTCGGCGTCCCGGAGGATCAGGATCGGGTTCTTGCCGCCGAGTTCGAGCGAGCAGCCGATCAGCCGATCGGCGCAACCCTGCGCGATCAACTTGCCGGTGGCCGTCGACCCGGTGAAGCAGATGTAGTCGGCCCGGC
>JBFIDC010000304.1:0-3721 GCA_041581495.1 Nocardioides sp.
GACGACCGACCACGATCATGTCCCAGCGGCTCCCGCGTTCACTCAGTGCCTGATCGGCGAAGCCGTGCTTGAGTTCGAAAGAGACCTTCACGTCGGGATAGGTCGCAGCGAGACCGGCCACCGAGGTGCTCACGACCGCACGAAGGTCCTCGAGGTCCGGCTCCTCGACGGGCCTGCCGGTCGCCTCTCGGTACTGGGCCACGGCGACTGCCGCGTCCCAGAACGAGTGCAGCACCGTGAGATGCAGGCCCCGGATCGCGGCCTGCCGGTAGGCGAACTCGATGATCGGCACGGATTCGGGCGTTCCGTCGGCGCCGACGACGATGCCGTCGGTGGGAGGCTCGGCGGTTGCCGGGCGGCACACCACGACCGGGCACTCCGCGTGCGAACTGACCGCGGCGCTGACCGAGCCGAGCAGCATGCTCTTGATCGACCCGCGGCCTCGGGACCCGATCACGATGAGGTAGGCCTCACGCGATAGGTCGAGGAGGACGGATCGAGGGTCGCCCGTCGTGGCGACCGCCTCCACCGGGAGGTCCGGCCGGGTGGCCCGAGCCATGGCGGCGGCACGGTCGGAGATCTCTGGCGCATCGTCACCGACTGCCACGACCGTCAGCGGCCTGCCTTCGAGCAGGGCCTGGTCGGCAGCCCACTCCAACGCCCGCTCGGAATGCGCTGACCCATCTGCCCCGACGACGATGCTGGTGGATTTGATCATCATGGGCTCTTCCTATCGGTGGATGTGCTCGGTGTTTCGACGCGACTCACGACCGCACTCGACTTCTTGGCGACCTGTGCTTCCCAGTGTCCTCGTCGCAGCAACTTCTCGACGGCGACGACGAGGCTGGCGATCACGGCGATGGCCAGGATGCGTAGCCAAACGTCCCACCCGATCGGTGCGGTGCGGAAGATGGAATTCATGGCCGGGATGTAGGTGAGGGCGAGTTGACCAACGGCCTGCGCGGTCACTCCGACGATGACCCACCGGTTGGAGAAGAAGCCGATCCGCCAGGCCGAGTGGGTCAGCGACCGGCAACTGAACAGATAGAACGCCTCGACCACGACGAACAGATTCACCGCCGCCGTACGTGCCTCGGCCATGCTGGCCCCGTGCGCTCTCTCCCATTCGAACAGCCACCAGGAGCCGGCGACCAACAGGCCCGAGACCAGCAGAATCCGCGACATCAGCGCACCGGTGAGCAGCGGCTGTTCGGGGTCGCGAGGCGGCCTTGTCATGATCCCGGGTTCCTTGGGCTCAAAGGCCAGCACCAGGCCGAGCAAGACCGCGGAAGTCATGTTGATCCAGAGGATCTGGGTCGGGAGGATCGGCAGGGCGACGCCGGCCATGATGGCGACCAGGATCACCAGCCCCTCACCGATGTTGGTGGGCAGGGTCCAGGTGATGAACTTGGTGAGGTTGTCGAAGACACCTCGCCCCTCTTCGACCGCGGCCTCGATCGTGGCGAAGTCGTCGTCGGTGAGGACCATGTCTGCGGCATCCTTGGCGACTTCGGTGCCGCTCGCTCCCATCGCAACCCCGATGCCGGCCTGACGCAGGGCGGGCGCATCGTTCACACCGTCTCCGGTCATGGCCACCACGTGACCACGGGACTGGAGGGCCTCGACCAGGCGCAGCTTCTGCTCGGGTGAGACCCGCGCGAACACGCTGGCGCGATCCACGGCCTCGGGGAACTCCTCGCGAGAGAGCGCAGCGAGGTCCTCGCCTGTCAATACCACTCCCGGCGAGGGAGATCGGTCGCGGAGCACGCCGACGTCAGCCGCGATCGAGGTCGCGGTCGCGGCGTGGTCGCCGGTGATCATCTTGACCGCGATGCCCGCGCTTCGGCATGCGGCAACGGCCGAAGCCGCGCCCACGCGGGGCGGATCGAGCATCGCGTGCAGACCGGTCAGAACAAGGTCGGAGTCGGGTCCGGCGACCTCGCTGAAGTCGTCGGGGTCGAAGTCGTCCGGGTCCGTGGTGGTGCGGACCCCCGTGGCCAGCACCCGCAACCCCTGCCGCGCCAGATCCTCGGCCGCCCCCAAGACGGCCGACCGATCCAATGGTCGGGTCGAGCCATCGGCATTCATCTGCAGATCACACAGTTGGAGCATCCGCTCCACGGCGCCCTTGACCAGCACCACGCGGGGCTCCAGATCCGCGGTGACGCCATCGCGGTGCAGGGTGGCCATATAGAGACGCTCGGAGGTGAAGGGGATCGTCGCCAAGCGAGGCAGCACGCGATCGACCTCGTCTGTTCCGAAGCCTGCCTTGGTCGACACGACGCGCATCGCACCCTCGGTCGGGTCGCCGACGACGTCCCAGCGCCCCTCGCGCTCGGTGAGTCCGGCGTCGTTGCAGGCCCCGGCCGCCAACAGCGACCACCTCAGTGAGGCATCTGACTCCACCGAGACGACCTGGCCGGCCGTGTCGCGCAGCGACCCCGACGGCGTGTAGCCCGAACCGCTGACTGACACGTACCCGCTGGGGGTCCACACCGTTCGCACGGTCATCTGGTTGGCGGTGAGCGTTCCGGTCTTGTCTGTGCAGATCACCGTCGTGCTGCCGAGCGTCTCCACGGCGGGAAGTCGCCGGATCACCGCGCGGCGGCGGGCCATCCGAGAAACCCCGATCGCGAGCGTGATGGTGACGGCCGCGGGCAGCCCCTCGGGGATGGCACCGACCGCAAGTGCGACCGCGGCGGTGAATGTCTCGGCCGCATCCTGGCCACGCAGGATCCCGACCGCGAACGTGGCCGCCGCGAGAGCGAGGATGGCCACGGTGAGGATCTTGCTGAACTCCGCGAGTTTCGCGGTCAGCGGCGTGGCGATCGATTCGGCGGCCCCCACGAGTCGGTGGATCTGACCGAGTTCGGTTTCAGCGCCACTGGCGACCACGATGCCGGCGCCGCTTCCACCGGTGACCAAGGTCCCCGAGTAGGCCATGTTGTAGCGATCGGAGACGGGGATCGCGGGCGGCAGCACCCGGTCGCTCTTGGCCACCGGCATGGACTCGCCGGTCAGCGCCGACTCGTCGATCCGCAGTTCGACCAGTCGGGTCAGTCTCAGGTCGGCCGGGACCTTGTCGCCGGCTTCGAGCAGGACCAGATCACCCGGCACCAGTTCCTCCGAGGCGATCACCACCGCGCGACCATCGCGAACCACCCTGGCTCGGGTGCGCACCATCGACCGGAGACCCTCGAGTGCCGCTTCGGCCTTGGATTCCTGGATGAAACCGATCACGGCGTTGATCGCCACCACGCAGAAGATGACGAATGAGTCGACGTACTCCCCCAGGGCCGCGGTGATGCCCGAAGAGGCGATCAGCACATAGATCAGCGGGTGATGGAACTGGCGCAGGATCCGGCGCAACAGACCGGGGCCCTGAGCCGGCGGCAAGGTGTTGGGCCCGAATCGAGCCAGCCGCTCCTCGACCTGGTGACGAGTCAGGCCGCGGTGGTGATCGCTCTCCAGCAGCAGCACCGCCTCATGCACCGTCAACCCGTGATGAGCGGCCTCGTACTCAGTTGCCATCGCGCTGTGGGTGGCGGCTCTGGGCCCGAGTCACCATGACCGGGCAGGGCGCCTGACGTACGACGTGCTCGCCGACCGAGCCGAGCAGCAGGCTGGACACCGCATGGTGTGCCCCGCTGCCCAACACGAGCAGGTCGTGGGGTCGACAATGCTGCACCAAGACGTCCTCGGCGCGACCGTGCAGCACCAC
>JBFIDC010000305.1:0-3718 GCA_041581495.1 Nocardioides sp.
CATGTCCAGGTGATCGTCGCCATTGAGGTTCCCGATCGCAACGAAGGCGGGCTGAGATCCGGTGGGAATGTCGGCCGCCTCCCCGAACGATCCTGTTCCGTCGCCGGCCAGGACGGCGACAGTGTCCTCGTCCCTGTTCGTCACCGCGAGGTCGGCACGGGTGTCCTGATTCAGGTCACCGATCGCCACTGAGGTGGAATTGTCACCGGTCGCAACTGTGGTCCGTGGGCCGAAGACGCCCGTTCCCGCATTCAGCAGGATCGAGGCGTTGTCATCGAAGCCGTCGACGACGACGACGTCAGGGTAGGCATCGCCGTTGAGGTTGCCGACGGCGACCGAAGTCGGGTAGTGGCCGACGGCATAGTCAACGACCGAGTCGAAGGATCCGGCGCCGTCAGCGAGCAGGACGCCAACCTTGTCGGAGTCGGCGTCTGCGGCTACCAGATCGGCTCTACTGTCGCCATTGAGATCCCCTGCTGCGATCGAGGTGAGGTACGCACCCACCGGGTAGGTCGTCGCCGCGAGGAACGTGCCGCTGCCGGTGCCGGGGAGTACGGCGATCGCACCGAATCTGCTCGCGGTCGCGATGTCCAGGCTGCCGTCACCGGTGAAGTTCCCGAGGACGACCTGCCAGGGGTCGGTCGTTCCGGTGTCGAACGAGGTTGGGGGGCCGAATGAACCGGTTCCGGTTCCGGTCAGGACATCCACAGATGTGTTGAGGCCCATGACACCGTTGCCGACCACGAGGTCGGACGCACCGTCGCCGTTCAGGTCACCGATCGAGACCGACATCGGAAACGGACTCGTCGTGAAGTTGGTCGCGGGACCGAATGACCCTTCGGTGGTCCCGAGCAGGATCGAGACGTTGTCCGAGAAAGAGTTGACCACCGCCATGTCCAGGTGATCGTCGCCATTGAGGTTCCCGATCGCTATCGACCGCGGCTTGGTCCCGACTGTGAAGTCTCCCGAAGTCGTGAACCCGGCGACTGCAGGCGGCATCGTCCAAAGCAGAAGCGATGCCGCCAGGAGCAACACCAGTAGCCAATTCCGAACTGGCACCATCGAACCTGCCGCTCCCATTCTTGCTCCCTCATACTCAACAAGATCCTTCGGTGGTCGAAGCGATCTGATTTTCGCAGGTCCACTCGTTCGACCCGAGCACCACCCACGATGATCTCCCAGTCCTCCGGGACCTTTCCGTCCGCGAGTCCCGACGATTGCGCACCTCGCCCCCTACAGCTCGCTGCGGCGGAACACGAGGGCCGCCAGGGCGAACAGCGCGAAGGCCAACGCGAGCGAGGTCGCAACCGGCCAGAGAACCGCCACGTCGTCGCCGGCCAACAGCGCGGAGGGCACCTTGGTGAGCGCGGCCGGCGAATAGGTTCCCAGCGGCTCCCAGATCGCCGCGACCGAGACCAGCACGTAGGCGCCAAGACCGGCGCCGGCCGCGCCCGCGGCCGAGCCGAGGAGCACCGAGAGCAGCATCATCAAGGCGACGAAGAGGACGCCGAGGACCAGCCAGGCGAAGGACGCCGACCACAGCGTGGATCCCGGGGACTGCCCGAAGATCACGGCGGTCAGGCCCCAGGTGACGAGTGTTCCCAGAATCACGAGAACGGGGAGGAACGCACTGTGGACCACCGCCTTGGCGAGGACGAATGCGGTTCGCGAGACCGGCTTGGTGAGCACCAGCACCGCCGTCCCGCTCTTGCGTTCGGCCGAGACGACGCCCCCATAGACGATGATCAGCGCGAACACCACGATCCCCGACAGGTTCTTGATCCATTGGCCGTAGGAGCCCTGGAAGGTCGGCGTGGGCAGCGCCAGTCCCTCGAACTGGTCGGCCGCGAGCGTGCCGAGAAGTTGGGGGGTGAGCTCGGCGAGCACCGGTCCGGTGACCGCGAAGAACAGCACGATGCCGGGCAGCACCCCGATCCGCCAGGTGCCCAGGATCTCGCGGGCCTCTTTGCGCGCGAAGGCTGTGAAACCACTCATGACCGGCCGCCTGAGACGAGGTCGACGAAGACCTCTTCGAGCCCCATCTCCCCCGCGTCCATGCGGGACAGTCCCAACTCCGCGGCAGCGATCATCGCGGGGATCTGCCGTTGCGCGGCGCTCATGTCCGTCACCGTGATCTCGATCGTGTCGACCCCTTCGCGGGAGACGGCGGCCGCCCAACTCTGACGCTTCACCTGTTCGGCGAACTCGTCGGCACCACCGATCACCTCGACCACGACCTTCTGCTGCCCGTAGCGCGCCTTGAGTTCGTCGATCGGCGCCTGGGCGACCACGCGGCCCTGGTCGAGGATCGCGACCGTGTCGCAGACCCGCTCGACGTCGGCGAGGATGTGCGTGGAGAAGAACACGGTGGTGTGACCACGCAGCGACATCAGCATGTCGAGCACCTGCTTGCGCCCCATCGGGTCCAGCGCACTGGTCGGCTCGTCGAGCAGCAGCAACCGCGGCGCGTTGATGAGGGCCTGCGCCACGCCGAGACGCTGCTTCATCCCTCGGGAGTACCCGCCGATCTTGGTGTCCACCCCACCCAACCCGGCCACGTCGAGCAGCATCTCGACTCGCGCGTCCAGCACCGGGCGCGCGATCCCGAAGAGGTCTCCGACGAAGCGGAGGAACTCCTCGGCCCTCATCCATTCATAGAAGCCGGGAACGTCGGGCAGGAACCCGATCTGCTCACGTACGGCGTTGTCTGCCGTTGCGACGTCGCGACCGAGCACCGAGGCGGAGCCGCTGGTGGGCCGTGCGAGCCCCGCCAAGATGTGCAGGGTCGTGGTCTTGCCGGCTCCGTTGGGGCCGAGGAACCCGAAGACCGAACCCTCCTCGACGTGGAGGTCGACCGAATCCAGGGCCCGTTCGTCGCCGTAGACCTTGGTCAACCCGGTAGTCCGGATCGCCGCACTCACGTGCGGTCCTCGGCCTCGCCCTGCCCATACAAGGCCTCGGCGACACCGTCGACGTCGCGAGCCGACGACGACTCCCATGGCGCCGCCGCATCGGTGAGCGCGGGCGGCCTGCGCCCGGCCACCAGATAGATGATCGCTCCCAACCCCGAACTCACCAGCAGGATGATCGCCACCCACGCCCACTTGTTGCCGAGGACAACCTGGCTCCTCGGCCGGCGATAGAGATCGCGCAGGGCGATCACGTCGAGCGTGATCACCAGCACCGCAAGCACGATGAGGCCCACCAACAACCCGGTGGGAAGTGCGGACAGGTTGGAATCCATCAGAGCACTCCTTGCGTCAGAACTGTGGACACGATCATGTCGCCCGTTGCGCGGCGATGGCGTCGATCACCAGATCAATGGTGGTCCGGAACGACTCGTCGATATCGTCGGGGAGACCGAACCCTGCTCTAGCCGTCGCGCTCGTCCTCCATCTCGGGCCGGTACGCGCCACGACGCGCGGCCCCGTTGAGTCGCGCGCGGTGCTGCAGCGCCGCGTGTGCAGCGGCGGCGTTGGCGTCGTCCCCTGCCCACGCGCGCAACACCGGCGCCTGGAGTGCGCGACCGAAGGAGAAGCTGAGCTCCCACGGCTGCGGGGCCAGCCGGTTCAGCGCGGACAGGCGCGAGGTGGCCTGTTCGTCCGACTGACCGCCGGAGAGGAAGACCAGGCCGGGGACGGCGGCCGGCACTGCCTGCCTGGCCACCGCAACGGTGCGCTGCGCGATCTCGTCGTCGCTGACGGGTGATGGGTGGTCC
>JBFIDC010000306.1:0-3713 GCA_041581495.1 Nocardioides sp.
GCAGCCCATCTGGGTCGAGCACCGGGTAGGTCTCCTGCTGCCAGCCCTCGCGCGAGAGCGACTGCTTGAAGTAGCCGTGCTTGTAGAGCAGTCCCACGCCCACGATGGGCACGCCGAGATCGCTGGCCGCCTTGAGGTGGTCGCCGGCGAGGATGCCGAGTCCGCCCGAGTACTGGGGCAGCACGGCGGTGATCCCGAACTCGGGCGAGAAGTAGGCGATGGAGGCCGGCCCTTCCGGTACCCGTTGCTGGTACCAGCGGTCCTCGCTCAGGTACGCCGCCAGGTCCGCCTCGGCGGCACCGAGACGCTCACGGAAGCCGTGGTCGAGGGCCAGGGCGTCGAACCGGTCCTTCTCCACGGCTCCGAGCAGCTTGACCGGGTCGCGGCCGGTCGCTTCCCACAGATCCGGGTCGACCTCACGAAACAGGTCCTGGGTCTGGGGGTGCCAGGACCACCGCAGGTTCTGCGCGAGCTCGCCCAAGACGGCGAGTTCGACGGGGAGGACAGGACGGACGGTGAATCGACCAATGGCGCGCACCAACGCACGCTAGCGCGTTGGTTGGAACGATCCAAGTCGCCTCCTGGGTCGGTCGTAACGATCTTGTGAACAACAGCGCACTCATCGCCGCCGGGCATAACCAGATTCGGGGATACCCGTTGACCCGCTCATGACCTCAATAAATTCTCGGGCGCTCAAGCGCGCCCGCGTAACCGCCGCTGGTCTGGGTCTCCTCACCGCATCCCTGGTGCCGGGTCTCATCCAGCTCCCCGCCTTCGCCGCAAGCACCACCAGTGCTGCTCCGAGCGTCGCACCTTTGATCGAGGACCTGATCACGCCCGGTGACGCCGTGGCTGGTCTGGCCGACCTCGACCTGCGTGGCGTCACCTCCGCCACCACCGCTCAGCGCAAGGCTGCCGCGGCACTGAACGTGCAGGATGTGCGCTGGAACCAGTTCGGCACCCCGGCCTCCCTGCTGCCGCGCAGCGGTTCGCTCGGCAAGGCCATCTCTGCCGATCCCGCCACCGCGGCCCGCGCCTGGTTGCGCAAGAACGCCGCCGTGCTCGGGATCAGCGCCGCCCAGGTCGATGGGCTCGACCTGGTCAGCGTCTCCAAGTTCTCCCAGAGCAACGCCCGCGCCGTGCTCTTCCGCCAGCGCTTCGGCGACCTCGTCGCCGCGACCGGAGGCATGGTCACCGTCGGCGTCGCCAACGGCCAGATCGCCTACGTCTCCTCCTCACTCAACAAGACCTCCGCCAGCCCGGTGGCCGCCCAACTCAGCCCCATCCAGGCCTGGCTCAAGGCGGCGGCCAACGTCGACCGCGCGGTGCCGGCGGCCAAGGTCGCCGACATCACCAGCAGCGTCTCGAACGGGTTCACCCGGTTGCGCGTCCCGGGTTTCGCTCAGGAGCAGCAGGTCCGACTGCGCGCCTTGGCGATGGCCGACGGCTCGGTCCGTCCGGTCTTCGAGTCCAACGTCGTGCACTCCCTGGGCGCCGACGTGCTCGCCTACACCTCCATGGTCGACGCCGTGACCGGCAAGGTTCTCCTGCGCCGCAACCAGGTCGACAACGAGGACAACACCACCGGCTTCAGCGGCAGCACGAGCGCCGGCGGTTGCGGCCCCAAGCACTCCTTCACCATCGCGGACGACGCGACCAAGCAGATCGTCGCGGTCAGCGTCGGCGTTCCGGTCGATGACCACGTCGTGAAGATCTTCGACGACAAGGACAACCTGCTCACCTCCGGCGACCTCGGCACCAACCCGGAGTACGCGATCTACCAGTCCACCAGCATTCCGGCTGGGACCTACAAGGCGCAGGTCTGCCCCTATGACTCCCCCACCGTGCCGGCCAACGTCGGTCCCTACGTCTTGAGCGTGACCTGGACCAACAACGCCGGTGTCTCGCCGGGCAACCTGGGTTTCAACCCGCGTTGGCGCTTCTTCACCGCCAACCCGGCGCTGGCCTCGGTCGGCAACTCCAAGGTCCCCAACAACTCGAGCCTCGGCTGCTACACCGCGGGCCCGGGCTGCAACCTGGTCACCGGACAGGTGAAGAACGTCCAGGCCCCCGGCCCTTGGGACACCATCAGCGCCGGCGGCACCTCCACCCAGACCACGGCCGGCAACAACGCCTTGACCCGCGAGGCCTGGGCCAGTCCGTTGACGCCCGGTGGCCTCGAGCAGGCACCCATCGCCGCCGACCGTGACTACTCTGCGCCGTTCACCGACGCGTGGGACAACTCCAAGTGCAATCCGTCCGAGTTGGTCCCCGGAGGCAACGACATCCTCGCCTCGGTCACCAACCTGTTCGCCGTGCACAACCGGATGCACGACTACAGCTACTACCTCGGGTTCACCGAGTCGAACTGGAACATGCAGGTCGACAACCTCGGGCGTGGCGGCGTCGCGGGCGACCCGGAGGTCGGCAACGTCCAGGCCGGCGCGCTGAGCGGCGGCACCCCGACCTACCTCGGCCGTGACAACGCCAACCAGATCACCTTGCAGGACGGCGTTCCCGGCATCACCAACCAGTACCTCTTCCAGCCACTCGCCGGCGCCTTCTACAGCCCGTGCACCGACGGCGGCCTCGACATGAGCATCGTCGGTCACGAGTACACCCACGCGATCAGCAACCGCATGATCGGTGGTCCCGACGACGGCATCACCTCCGAGCAGGGCGGCGCCATGGGCGAGTCCTGGGGCGACCTGGTTGCTGCCGAATACATGTTCAGCCACGGCTACTCCACCGGCAGCAACCCGTGGGCCGTGGGGCCGTACGCGACCGGCAACCCCACCGCCGGCATCCGCGACTTCCCCATCAACAAGAACCCGCTGAACTACTCCGACTACGGCTTCGACAGCACCGGCGCAGAGGTTCACGCGGACGGTGAGATCTGGAACGCCACGCAGTGGTCGGTGCGCCAGGCACTCGTCAAGAAGTACAACAAGTCGTTCCCCTACAAGAACAAGGCGCTCCAACTGAAGTGCGCTCAGGCCACCGACGCGGCCTCACCCGTGGCACCGCAGTACTGCCCGGGCAACCGTCGCTGGGTCCAGCTCATGTTCGACGCCTTCCTGCTCCAGCAGGGCGCCACGTCCATGCTCGATGCGCGTGACGCGATGCTCGCTGCAGACAAGATGCGCTTCGGGGGCAAGGACCTCAAGGTGATGTGGCAGGCATTCGCCACTCGCGGCATGGGCAAGAACGCCAAGGCCAAGAACGCCGATGACACCTCGCCCACGCCGAGCTTCGCCTCACCCAAGGGCAAGAACGGCAAGGTCGTGTTCAAGACCCGCAACCGCAGCCACGGCAACGTCTATGTGGGTGTGTTCGAAGCCCGCGCACGGGCGATTGCCGACACCAACCCGAAGACCAAGACCACGAACACGGTGCGAATGGCGCCCGGCAAGTACCAGATGCTCTACGTCGGTCGTACCCGCGGCTTCCACCGGTTCAACATCGTGGTGAAGCCCGGCAAGACCACCGTGGTCAAGATCAAGGACTACAAGAACGTCGCTGCCAAGTACAACGGCGCCAAGGTCATCGGGACGACCGCGGGTTCCCTGAACGCGAACGCGCTCATCGATGTCAGTGAGCGAACCAACTGGGCCGGGATCACCGCGGACAACGTCGATGTCACCAAGCCGTTCGTGGCCGTCGACCTGGCGGGCAAGAAGAAGGTCCAGTTCAAGAAGTTCGCGGTCAGCGCC
>JBFIDC010000307.1:0-3705 GCA_041581495.1 Nocardioides sp.
AGTGGGCCAGCACCGAACGCACCTTCCAGAGGCGACCGCGCCACAGGAACTGAGAGGGCGCAGCCGACTCGCTGCCGGCATCGACCGGCCCGCGCCGAACCTCGACCGGATCGTCGTACCGCCTCATCGCGCCGCCTCCCTACTGCATGTTCGAACGTATGTTCGAACAATACACCGCGGCGGGGACGCCCCGTCAAGGGCTGATCAGGGGCGGGTCAGGGGGTCAGCTGTGCCGCAGGAAGCGGTTGGTGTCGCGGTGCCACAGATAGACCATCGCCGCGACCTCAAGGATCAACGAGAGCACCGACAAGACCACGAAGGTGGCCGGCGGTCCGGTTCGGATCCCGGCCACGGTGGCGACGGCGGCAAAGAACAGCAGCGCGGCGAGGGAGACTCGCGCCCAGTTGTATCCGTTGCTGAAGAAGATCAGCAGCATCCACACCAGCAAGGCGAACACGATGAACAACACCACCGCGACCGGGACATAGGCCGGCGGGCGGACCGCACCGTCCTTGATCGCCTGCAGACCCTGGGTCGCGAGAACACGCCGCATATCAGGGCGTCCCTCTGCCCATGAGCGGATGAGGTCATCACGCAACACGCGGGTGAGCACCGCGGTCACCAAGCCCACCGCCAGCAGGGCCCAGTGCAACCGGATCGCACGCGTCACCGAGTTCGGTCGATCCGACACGCACTGCCTCCTGGGACTTCGCAACCTACGAACTGCTGCACAACGATTGGTGACTAGCCTCGCACCATGACCACCGAGCACCCGATGATCACCCGGTTCCGGACCGAACACGCCAGGCTGGGCGGGACCGGACGAATCGTCATTCTGCCCGACTCCGTCCACACCGCGGCACTGGCCGCCGAGGCCCTCGGCTGCGAGGTCGGCGCCATCGCCAACAGCCTGCTCTTCGATGCCGGTGGTTCCCCGGCCCTGATCCTCACCTCGGGCGCCCACCGGGTCGACACCGCCAAGACCGCCGCCGCCATCGGCGTCGAGAAGCTGACCCGGGCCACTCCGGAGTTCGTCCGCACCCACACCGGCCAAGTCATCGGCGGCGTCTCCCCCATCGCCCATCCGATGCCGGTGCCGACCTGGTTGGACTCCTGGCTGCAGAGGTACGACGTGGTGTGGGCCGCGGCCGGCCACCCGGCGGCGGTGTTCAGCACGACCTATGCCGAACTGGCCACCATGACCGGCGCACCCACCATCGAGGTGGACTGAACCCTTCCTAAGATCGCCTCGTGGAGTCTTTGTCGCTGGCGTTCTCAAGCGGGTGGGCCAGCGGCGTCAACGCCTATCTCGTCGTCCTGGTGCTCGGCATCACCGACCGGGTCGGGAACCTGGACCAGATCCCCGACGTACTCGGTCGCTGGGACGTCCTGGCCGTGGCCGCGTTCATGTACGCCATGGAGTTCGTCGCCGACAAGATCCCCTATGTCGATTCGGCCTGGGATGTGGTTTCGACCCTCATCCGACCGACCGTCGGAGCCGTGATCGGCGTCCTGATCGCCGGCGAGGCGAGCACACTGGATCAAGCGCTCAGCGGGACGGTGGGAGGCGGGACGGCCCTGCTCTCGCATCTGGTCAAGGCCGGCAGCAGACTCGCCATCAACGCCTCACCAGAACCCGTGACCAACATCGCCGCCAGCCTCGGTGAGGACCTCGCCGTCCTCGGCGTCGTCTGGTTCGCCATCGAACACCCCCGCGCGGCGGCGGCCATCGCCGGGATCCTGCTCGCCGCCGGCCTGGTGGTTCTCTACTTCGCCGCCAAACTCGTGCGGCGAGGCTGGCGCCGGCTCCGTCGACGTCCCGACCCCGCCCTCGCGATCGACTCTCGGGGTCGTCGATGACCACGATCGCCGTCGTCGGTGGCGGGTTCGGCGGCATGGCTGCCGCGGCCCGGTTGGCCAAACTGGGCCATGAGGTGACTCTGCTGGAGAGGCTGCCGGCGCTCGGCGGGGCACTGACTCCGGTCGTCGACGGCGACTTCACCTGGGACGCCACCGCCACCTCGACCCTGATGCCGGCGGTGGTCCGCGACCTCTTCCGCAAGTCGGGCCGACCGGCCGAGCGGGAGATCGACCTGGTCCCCCTCGAGGTGATCCGCGACCACGTCTTCGAGGACGCCACGACGCTGCGCCTGCCCGGGGAGTCCCGGGCCGCCCAGATCGCGGCGTTCGATGCGCTCGGCCCCGGCCTGGGTCGCCAATGGGTCGACCATGTCGCCACCTTCGACGCCGACTGGGAGGTGCTGCGACGTGGCTACTTCGAGGTGCCGTGGGACCGTGACGCCCTGCCTCGGGACGTCGCCGACCGACTGGGGTCGCGCGAGACGCTCCATCGGCGCCTCAAGAAGCGCTTCAAGGACGACCGACTGCGCCAGGTGGCCGCCTACCCGTTCGTGATCGACGGCCACGACCCGCGCAACGTGCCCGCGTGGGCGGGCCTGATCGCCTACCTCGAGCAGCGTTTCGGGGCCTGGACCGTCCAAGGGGGCATGGGTGTGTTGGCCGAGGCGATGACCGCCCGGCTCGCCACTCGTCGGGTCACGGTCGAGACCGGCGTCGAGGTGCACGACCTGGCGATGTCGGGTGGTCGAGTCGTCGGGGTCAGCACGACGGCGGGGGTGGTCGAGGCGGACGCGGTCATCTTCGCGATCGACCCGCGGAATCTCCCGGCCCTGGCCTCGTACGTCGCCCGCACCATGCCCGCCATGCCACCGGTCGTGTGCCATGTCGGCCTCTCAGGCGACCTGCCAGAACACCTGGCGAGCATGTCGCACGAGACGGTCCTGCACGGCGACCCGATGCTGGTGGTCCGTCGCGGCGGTCGTGCCCCCGAGGGCCATGAAGCCTGGACCGTGCTCGGCAGAGGCAGCCTGGCCGAGGACATCCTCACCGCGCTCGCACGCCATGGCATCGATCTGCGCGATCACGCCGTCACTCGGGTCGACCGGTCTCCCTTGGAGCTGGTGCGGCACTGGGGATCCTCCCCGCTGGGGGTGCTGTGGCAGGGCCGCAACACCGTGCGCCAGCGTCTGGGTCCGGCCACCCCCATCCCCGGGGTCTTCGCTGCCGGCGCGCACGCCACCCCCGGCGGCGGCCTCCCCTTCGTCGGCCTGTCGGCGGCGTTGGTGGCGCAGGTGATCGGTCCGGCGTGAGGGAGTTTCACCGGGTACCCGGTGATTCTCACGCTCCCCCGCTAATCCTTTAACGGGTCGGCGCCAGTTTCACCGGGTACCCGGTGAAACTCACGCTCCCCCGCTAATCCTTTAACGGGTCAGCACCAGTTCCACCGGGTACCCGGTGAAACTCACTCGACCTCAGACCTGAACGTTCAACGCCGAGAAGATCTCCAACGTCGCCTTGGACCGGTTCAGGGTGTAGAAGTGCAGGCCGGGGGCGCCGCCCTCGAGCAGGTCGGCGCACAGTTCGGCGGCCACCGCGATTCCCTCGGCTCGCACCGCAGCAGGGTCGCCGTCGTGGGCCGAGAGGCGCGCCACCACCGAATCGGGGACGGCGGTGCCGATGAGTTCGCCCTGGCGACGGATCGCGTTCAGGTTCAAGATCGGCATGATGCCGGGGAGGATCGGGATGTCGACTCCGCGGGCGCGCACCCGCTCGACGAGCGCGAAGTAGTCCTCGGCCTTGAAGAACATCTGGGTGACCGCGAACTCGGCCCCCGCGCGGGCCTTG
>JBFIDC010000308.1:0-3667 GCA_041581495.1 Nocardioides sp.
AAAGGAACGCGGTCATGATCATCAAGATCCTCGGCCCCGGCTGCAACAACTGCAAGAACCTCGAACGCGTCACGCGCGAGGCCCTCGACCAACTCGGCATGGACGCCACGGTGGAGAAGGTCGAGGACTACGCCGCGATCGCGGGCTACGGCATCATGGCCACCCCCGGCCTCGTCGTCGACGAGAAGGTCGTGGTCTCGGGCCGCGTCCCGAAACCGGCCGAGGTCAAGCAACTCCTCGCGGCCTTGGCTTCGACGTGAGCGAGCCGGACGGTGGCGGACCAGGTGCGGCGCCGTTGGAGTACAGGGTGAGCGCGCGAGCCACCCACGGCGGTGATGCTGAGATCACCGCCGCGCAGACGGTCATTCCGGTTGATGCCGGGTGGGCGACCCCGCCCAGGTCGAGGTCGTACTGCGCAGGCAAGACGCGCCCCCGAAGTTCGTTGCCGTGGAGTACGACCTGCAACTCACCACCGACGAACCCGAGCGCCGGGTGGGCTTGGTGCACGCCAACCTGCGCAAGTTCGGGACCGTCTACAACACCTTGGCGGCGGTGTGCGAGGTGAGTGGCACGGTCACGGCGCGAAGTTTGCCCTAGCATCGCAGAACCATCCGCGCACGGATGGCTCGACGTGGTTGGAGTGGGTGCGGGGTGTTCACCGAAGCGGTATTGGCCGACGGCAGGCGGGCGCTCATCTGGCCCCTGCGGGCCGACGACCGTGAGGCGCTGCGCGAGGGCTACGAGCACCTGTCCGCGCGGACCCGCAACCATCGGTTCCTGACCGGCGTTCCCCATCTGACCGACTTCATGCTCGACCATTTGGTCGACGACGTGGACGGCGTCGACCACGTGGCTCTGGCGCTGGTGGTCCTCGATGACGACAACGTGGGCACGCCGGTCGGGGTGGCGCGGATGATCCGTTACGAAGACCGGCGGACCGAGGCCGACCTCGCGGTCACGGTCGTCGACGACTGGCAGGGACGCGGCGTGGCCACCGCCCTCCTTGCTGAACTCCTGCGGGTGCGGCCGGTGGGTGTCACCCGGATCGTCACCACGGTCGCCGCCGACAATGCAGCGTCCCTGGCCATGGTGCGCCGACTCGGAGAGACCACCACGACACCGGCCGGCCCCAACCGTCTCGATGTCGTCGTCGACCTTGCCCCGCCGGACGCTGGAATAGGGGAGACAACATGACGGACGAAACCCACATGCTCATCTGACGCGGACCCCGGCAGCAGCCCGTTGACAGATCCCCGGATCGCAGGGCTGAAAAGGACAGTCGCTCTGGCAGGCCGAGGGAGGCCGTGCTGACCTGGGCCTGCAACTTCTCCGCCTCACGCAGCTTCGCCAACTCGGGAAGAGTCTGGCCGGCGGCGAACGAACTCGTACCCCCCGTGAAAGAAGGCGGCATGCTTGCCTATGTGAACTCCAACCGGATCCATATGGTGCCTCCTTGCAGCATCAGCGACGAGGATGGGCTCGATGGCCTGAGCGTGCTCGACTCGACGTTGACCTTGTGTGATGCTCATGCCTCGAACTGAGACCGTCTTTGAGCGCCAGCGTCCCGACGCGTCGGTGGTCGCCGCGGCTCTGGTGAACGTGCAGAGTTCCTGCTTCTGGCTCGACGACGCACCGCGGCGAGTCGAGTTCGACGCTCTCCTCGGTCAGCGCACCGCCGACCTCGTCGTCGTCGGCGGCGGCTACACCGGTCTGTGGACGGCGGTGCGCGCCAAAGAGCGCGACCCCGGGCGACGCGTCGTGCTACTGGAAGCCAAGCGCCTTGGCTGGGCGGCGTCGGGGCGCAACGGCGGGTTCTGCTCCGCATCGCTGACCCACGGCGAGGCCAACGGAATCAGTCGCTGGCCCGAGGAGTACCCGGAGCTCGAGCGGCTCGGTGAGGCCAACCTGGACGCCATCGGGGCCACCGTTCAAGAGCACGCGATGGCCGTGGACTACGAGCGCACCGGCACCATCGCCGTCGCCGTCGAGCCCCATCAGGTCGCCTGGGCCAGGGAGGCGGCCGAGGCCGGGTTGGGCACGTTCCTGACCAGGGATGAGGTCAACGCCGCGGTCAACAGTCCCACCTATCTGGCGGGCCTGGCGTCCGACGACACCGCGATGCTCCACCCCGCCAAGCTGGTCAACGAGTTGGCGAGGGTAGCCACCGAGCTCGGTGTGGAGATCTTCGAACAGACCCCAGTGCGCAGCCTCAACGCGGTCGGTCGCACGGGGCCGGTTGAGGTACGCACCGAGCGGGGCGTTGTCCGTGCGGACAGGGTGGCTTTGGGAACCAACGTCTTTCCATCCCTTGTCCGGCGCCATCGTGCCTACACCATCCCGGTCTACGACTACGCCATCATGACCGAGCCGTTGACCGACGCACAGCTGTCCTCGATCGGCTGGTCGGGTCGGCAGGGTCTTGATGACATGGCCAACCAGTTCCACTACTACCGGCTCAGTGCCGACAATCGCATCCTCTTCGGCGGCTACGACGCGGTCTACCGCTATGGCAAGAAGGTCGATGAGCGCCACGAGCACAACCCGGAAACTCACCGCAGGCTCGTCTCTCATCTACTCACGACCTTCCCCCAACTCGAGGGGATCGGCGTGACTCATCAGTGGGGCGGTGCCATCGACACTTCGAGCCAATTCTGTGCGTTCTACGGGCGGACTCACCGGGGTCGGGTTGCGCACGCGGCCGGGTTCACCGGCCTCGGCGTCGGTGCCACCCGGTTCGCCGCGGACGTCTTGCTCGATCTGCTCGACGGCATCTCGAGCGAGCGGACCAGCCTGAAGATGGTGCGGCGCAAGCCGCTGCCGTTCCCACCGGAGCCGATCGCCTCGATGGGAATCCAGGCAACCCGGTGGTCACTTGATCGGGCTGACCACCGTGAGGGGCGGCGCAACCTTTGGTTGCGCACGCTCGACCGCCTCGGTCTCGGATTCGACTCATGAGCGACCAGCGACTGCTTGCAGCAGACGTCCAGGCCGTGGAGAT
Organism: Nocardioides sp.; assembly: GCA_041581495.1. Taxonomy (GTDB): domain Bacteria; phylum Actinomycetota; class Actinomycetes; order Propionibacteriales; family Nocardioidaceae; genus Nocardioides. Next base: position 2,999 of record JBFIDC010000308.1, read on the forward strand.
GGTGCCGCTACCGCTCGACCCCGCGGACGTGGAGAAGGGTTCGCCGGAAGCCGGCTATCTGGCGCTGGCCGAAGTCACGGGCGCCGAGGTCGGGATCTGGGAGCTGTCTGAAGGCGTTGTGCGGGACACCGAGGTCGAAGAGCCGGCTACCACGGCACGTGGCCCGGGCTCGGCACCGGCTACAACGCCGACCTGAGGGTGACCACCGACTACCGCCAGGTGCTTGCCGACGTCGTGCAGGCACGGTTCAACGCCTCGATCCCCAAGGTCTTCCCCGGTCTGAAGCGGAGATCCTCTGGCGCGATGCTCGGGGTCTAGCGGCTCACAGCGACCCAGCGCAGGCAATCGGTGGCGTAGGTTCAGCGCGAACCGATCCGCTGCAGTAAGGGCCTGAGCCTGTGCCAGATCAACTCGCCAACCTCGACGTCGCCAGCTACCTCGGACTCGTCCTTGTCGTCGGGGTGCTTTCGCAGGTGCTGGCCTGGCGGCTCCGGGTGCCGTCGATCCTGCTGCTCCTGGTGGTCGGCTTCCTGCTGGGGCAGTTCGTCATGGCCGACCAGGTCCTCGGCCGCGACGTGCTCTTCGGGGGAGTGAGCATCGCCGTCGGTGTGATCTTGTTCGAGGGCGCTCTATCGCTCGACCTGCGCGAGCTTCGGGAACTGGGGCGAC
>JBFIDC010000309.1:0-3664 GCA_041581495.1 Nocardioides sp.
CAGCCAGCAGGCGACGATCTTCTACACCGTGCTCGGTGGCGCGAGTGGCGCGCAGGACGATGAGGCCGCCCTGGCCTCCACCGCCGCGGCGTTGGAGTCGGCCAAGGGGTTGCTGCGATCCGAGGTCGCCAAGCAACTCGGCATGCGGCACGCACCGACGCTGACCTTCGTGGCCGACGCCCTACCGGCCACCGCGCGCCATCTCGATGAGGTGCTGGAGCGGGCTCGACAGCAAGACGCCGAGGTGGCGGCCCAACGTGGCGCGAGTTTCGCCGGTGAGGCCGACCCCTACAAGAAGCCACGTGAGGTCGCCGCCGAGACCCTCGATGACCCGGCCGAGTTCGAGAGCGCAGACGAGCCCGACACCGGTGAGTGAGTCCGGGCTCGTCGTCGTCGACAAGCCGGCCGGGATCACCTCCCACGACGTGGTCGCGCGCATTCGGCGCCTGGCCGGGACCCGCAAGGTCGGTCACGCCGGCACCCTCGACCCGATGGCCACCGGGGTGCTGGTGATCGGTGTCGAACGCGCCACCCGTCTGCTGGGCCATCTGATGCTCACCGACAAGACCTACGAGGCCACGGTCCGGCTCGGGGTGTCGACGGTGACCGACGACGCCGAGGGCGAGGTGACCGGTTCGGTCAGCGCTGCCCACCTCGACGAGGCGGATATTCGTGCCGCCTTCGCCACCCAGGTCGGTGAACTCGACCAGGTGCCGACAGCGGTCTCGGCGATCAAGGTCGATGGTGTGAGGTCCTATCAGCGGGTCCGGGCCGGTGAGGACGTCGCCCTCGCCCCGCGCCGAATCACGGTTCACAGCCTGACGGTCGGCGAGGTGCGCACCGACGGTGGGTACGTCGATGTCGAGGTGACCCTGCGTTGCTCGAGCGGCACCTACGTGCGAGCGATCGCCCGCGACGTCGGTGCCGCCTTGGGGGTGGGTGGTCACCTGACCGCACTGCGCCGGACCGCTGTGGGGCCCTACGACATCGGACTCGCGCGCACCCTGGACGATCTGGCCGACGACTTCGAGTTGCTGCCGATCGCACAGGCCGCCCGTTCCGCCTTCCGATCGCTGGATCTCGACGACCAGGCCGCGGCTTCGGTTCGAGTCGGACGGTCACTCGACCTGGACCTCGACGGGCTCACCGCGCTCTTCGCGCCGGACGGGGAATTCCTGGCCCTCTATGAACCGCGCGGCGCTGTGGCTCGCCCCGTCGCGGTCTTCGTTTGACCTCGCTCTAGGCTTCCGGGGTGCACGTCTGGCGTTCTCTTGACGAAGTGCCGGCCGACCTCGGCCGCACCGTAGTGGTGATCGGCAACTTCGACGGCGTCCACCTCGGCCACCAGCACGTGCTCGCTCGCGCCGGTGAGGTCGCCCGGGAGCACGGGCTGGTCCTGGTGGCGGTGACCTTCGACCCGCACCCGATGGCGGTGCTCCGTCCCGAGCATGCGCCCGTCCAACTGACCTCGACCTCGGTCCGCGCCGAACTGCTGCGCGAGGCAGGAGCCGACCACGTCCTGGCCGTTCCGTTCGACCGTGAGATGGCCGGCTGGAGCCCGGATGAGTTCGTGCAGCGGGTCCTCGTCGACACCCTGCGAGCGGCAGCGGTCGTCGTCGGAGCCAACTTCCGCTTCGGGAGTCGCGCGGCCGGCGATGTCGCGACGTTGCGCTCCCTTGGCGAGAGCCTCGGGTTCACCGTGGAGGGTCTCGCTCTCGACGGAGGGCCCATGGTGTGGTCCTCGACCTACGTACGCCAGTGCCTCGCGGCCGGAGACGTCGCTGGTGCGGCGCAGGCGCTGGGGAGGCCGTACGCGATCCGGGGGGTGGTGATCCGGGGCGATCAGCGCGGGCGCGAACTGGGCTACCCGACGGCCAACGTTCCGACCGACCAGTTGACCGCGGCCCCTGCAGACGGGGTGTACGCCGGGCGTCTCCAGCGCCTCGACACCGGGGAGTCGTTCGCGGCAGCGATCAGCGTGGGGACCAACCCGACCTTCGATGGGGTCGTTGGTCACCGGGTCGAGAGCTATGTGCTCGACCGCACCGACCTGGACCTCTACGGCGTCGAGGTCGAGGTCTGCTTCGTCGAGCGACTGCGCCCCATGGAGGCCTTCGCATCCGTGGAGGACCTCGTGGCACAGATGGACGAGGACGTGCGGCGAACCCGCATCGTGCTGGCGGACTCGGGGCTCTGCTGAACTCGCGCGGGTCCCGCAATGGTGACACTGGTTGACAGTTCGGTGACAACGCTGCGCCGACGGGTCGGTGGCCGCTTTGATGGTGTGGTTGTCGAGCACTTGCCGAAGGAGTTGAGATCGTGGCGCAGCCCAGGGCGGTGCTGGTGATCGACGACGACCACGACATCTCGACGGTGTGCCGTCTCTTCTTGGAGCGTGCCGGCTATGTGGTGCACGAAGCCACCACCGGATGGGCCGGCATCGATTCGGCCCGGCAGCGCAACCCCGACGCCATCGTCTTGGACTACATGCTTCCCGACATCGATGGCATCGGTGTGCTCGGCGAACTCGCCGGCGATGACAAGACCAAGCACATCCCGGTCCTGATGCTCACCGCCCGGACCCACCGCAAGGACGAGGAAGCAGCCTGGGCAGCAGGTGTCACCGACTTCCTCACCAAGCCCTTCGAGTCCGGTGACCTCGTGGCCAGCGTGGAACGAGTGATCGCCGCCGACACCAGTCGCGACCGCATGCATCGGCGGGAGCAGGCGATGACCCGCCTCGGCGCCGTCGACCAGGACATGTTGCGGCAACTGGCCGCCGTGGTGGAGGGCGCCAGCGACGCCATCATCGTCAAGTCGCTCGACGGCGTGGTGCAGGCCTGGAACGCGGCCGCTGAACGGCTCTATGGCTGGAGTGCGGAGGAGATGATCGGGCGCTCCATCGAACTGCTGTACCCGGAGGGGTTCACCGAGAGCTTCGAGCACGCCATGGCTGAGGTCGCCATGGGTGAGCGTGTGGAGAGTTTCGAGACCCTGCGCCGGCACAAGAACGGCAGCCAGTTCACCGTCTCCCTGGCGCTGTCTCCGGTCCTGGACAGCCAGGGCGTGGTCGTCAGCGTCTCGGCCATCGAGCGTGACGTCACCGACCGGGCCCGGACCGAGGCGCGCTTCCGCGACCTGGTGGAGGCGGCTCCCGACGCCATCGTGATCGTCGACGACGCCGGCGTCATCACGCTGGTCAACGCGCAGACCGAGACGGTGTTCGGCTACCAGCGCGACCGCCTGATCGGTGAGCAGGTCGAGATGCTGGTGCCCAGAAGGTTCCGCGACCGGCACCCCGCCAACCGCCGGGGGTATGCGCACAGCCCGCGAACCCGCCCGATGGGCGCGACGATGGAGTTGTACGGCTTGCGCGCGGATGGCCGGGAGTTCCCGGTCGAGATCTCGCTCTCGCCGTTGACGAGCGATAGCGCTGTCACCTATGCCGCCACCATCCGCGACGTGACCCAGCGGAAGGCGGCCGAGTCGAAGTTCCGGGGGCTGCTCGAAGCCGCACCCGACGCCATCGTGGGTGTGGATGCCTCGGGTCGGATCGTGCTGGTCAACGCGCAGACGGAGGCTCTGTTCGGCTACCAGCGCGAGGAGTTGATCGGTCAACTGGTCGAGGTGTTGGTGCCCGAATCGCTGCGGACGACCCACCCGG
>JBFIDC010000310.1:0-3660 GCA_041581495.1 Nocardioides sp.
TCGACCCGGTCGGCGAGGGCGGCGGTGCCGGCATAGAGCGCGTCGAGCAGGGCCCGGTCGGAGACCGAGCCGGCGACCTCGGCGGCCACCACCGGCGGTTCGGCGCGGACCACCGGCATCTGCGAGACGCCGTACTCACGCAGGATGGCGACGGCCTCGGCGATCGTCTCCCCCGGGTGCGTGTGCACCAGGGCGGGGAGTTGACCGTCCTTGCCGCGCAGCACCTCTCCCACGGTCTGAGAGGTCGAGGCTTCGGACCCGGTCGGGAATCCGTACTGTCCCAGCCAGGCGTCGTTGAAGACCTTGGTGAGGTAGCCCCGCCCCGAGTCGGGCAGCAGGACCACGATCACCGCGTCCTTGCCCTCCGGGGTTCCGGCGAGTTCGTGGGTCAGTTGCCTGGCGGCATAGGCCGCCATGCCCGAGGACCCGCCGACCAGCATCGCCTCCTCGCGCGCCAGGCGCCGGGTGAACGCGAACGAGTCGGCGTCGGAGACCTCGATGATCCGATCGGTGACATCACGGTCGTAGGCCTCGGGCCAGAAGTCCTCGCCTACCCCTTCGACGAGGTAGGGGCGCCCGGTCCCCCCGGAATAGACCGATCCGGCGGGGTCGGCGCCGATCACCTGGACGGCGGGGTTCTGCTCCTTGAGGTAGCGGCCGATGCCGCTGATCGTGCCGCCGGTGCCGACACCGGCCACGAAGTGGGTGATCCGCCCGTCGGTCTGTTCCCAGATCTCCGGCCCCGTGGTCTCGTAGTGAGAACGCGGGTTGTGCGGGTTGGAGTACTGGTCGGGCTTCCAGGCGCCGGGCTGCGCGGCCAGGCGGTCCGAGACGTTGTAGTAGCTGTCGGGGTGCGCCGGGTCGACGGCGGTCGGGCACACCACCACCTCGGCGCCATAGGCCTTGAGCACGTTGCGCTTGTCTTCACTGACCTTGTCGGGGCAGACGAAGACACACTTGTAGCCCTTGGCCTGGGCGACCATCGCCAGGCCCACACCGGTGTTGCCCGAGGTCGGCTCGACGATCGTGCCTCCCGGTTGGAGCTCACCGGAGGCCTCGGCAGCCTCGATCATCCGGGTCGCGATCCGGTCCTTGACCGAGCCACCCGGGTTGAGGTACTCCACCTTGGCAAGGAGCAAAGGACCCCCGTCCCCGGCGTCGGGGAGGTCCAATGAGCGGGACAGCCGGACCAGTGGAGTGTTGCCGATCAGGTCCAACATCGAGTTCGCATACTGCATGCACTCAACATAGGCGTTCGAGTGCTACGTAGGATCGGGAGAGTGGGGAAGGCAGCGGCGGCACGCAAGCTGGCTGGCGCCGCGGTCTATGGCGGCGGCGGCCTCACAGCGCTCGGCGCCGGGTTGTACGGCGTCCTGACCGCCGAGGCCAAGCTCGCTCGGCGCGCCATCGGGGGGCCGCACGACGAGCCGCCCCCGGATGCGACCGGTTGGTATGGCCGGGGACGCCCGGGCCCCGCGATCAAGCTCGTGCTGCTCGGCGACTCCAGCGCCGCGGGGTACGGCGTGGAGCGGGTCGAGCAGACTCCCGGGGCGCTGCTGGCCAGCGGCATCGCCGAGGGCGCCAACCGGCGCGTCTATCTGCGCGAGGTCGCCGTGGTGGGGGCGCAATCCTCCGACCTCGCCGCCCAGGTCGACACGATCTTGCCGATCGAGCCCGACATCGCGGTCATCTTCATCGGCGCCAACGACGTGACGCACGTCCAGCGCCCCGCCACCTCGGTGCGCCACCTGGCCGAAGCCGTGCAGCGTCTGCGAGAGATCGGCGTCGCCGTGGTGGTCGGCACCTGCCCCGACCTGGGCACCATCAAGCCGATCGCACCGCCCCTCAAGCAGGTGGCGCGCGCCTGGTCGCGCCGAATGGCAGCCGCCCAGACCATCGCCGTGCTCGAGGCCGGCGGCCGCACCGTCTCGCTGGGGTCGATCCTCGGGCCCGAGTTCGCCGCGGCACCGGCGATTCTCTTCGGCCCCGACCAGTTCCACCCCTCGGCCGTCGGCTACCGCTCGATGGTGGGCGTCGTGCTGCCCTCGGCCCTGGCCGCCCTCGGCGTGGGCGACGATCCCGACGCGACCCCCGCGAGCGGCGAGGGCGTGCTGCCGATCGCCGACGCCGCGATCACGGCGGTCAACTCCCCCGGTACCGAACTCGACGGCACCGAGGTCGGCGGACGGCGACTCGGCGTGCGCGGCCTGTGGGTCCAGCTGCGGCACCGTGGGCTGCGCCCCGACGCCGATGGCGAGGCGCCCCACGAGAACGAGGACGACGACGCCACAGACAGCGCCGACGACATGGAAAAAGCCGGGCCGCCCGAAGGCGACCCGGCTTGATCCCGGTTCGAGGTTTCTCGACAGGCGAGCTCAGTCGGAGTTGAACATCGCGAGCAGGCGCAGCAGGTTGGTGTAGATCCACACCAGCGCCACGGTGATCGCGAATGCGGCACGCCAGGACTCCGCCTCGGGGAGCTGGTTGGCGATGCCCTGCTCGACGAAGTCGAAGTCGAGGATCAGCATGAACACACCGAGCACCAGGCCGACCAGGGCGAAGACCATGCCGAGGGCACCGAAGCCGAACAGCCCCAGCGAACTGCTGAACATGCCCAGGATCAGTTCCATGATGCTCAGGCCCACCATGCCGAAGACGGCGGCGATCACGAACATCCGGAACTTGTTGCCGACCTTGATGTCGAAGACCTTGTAAGCGGCCAGCGTTCCGGCGAAGGCCGCGAACGTGCCCAGCACAGCCTGGACGACGAGGTTGCCGGAGTCGGCGGTGGAGAACGACGCGTCGATGACCTTGCTGAACGCGCCCAGCGCCACACCTTCGAAGACGCAGAACAGCAGCACCAACGGCGGGCTGATCACGCGCTTGAACGAGTTGACCATCGAGAGCGCGAACGCACCGAGCCCACCGATGGTCAAGGCGGCATAGAGCGTGCCGGCGGCCTCGAGGTTGGCGATGTCGGGCGTCATGATCCAGGTCGCGGCCGCGGTCAACATGACCACACCGAGCGCGATGGCGGTCTTCTGGACGACCGAGTCGATCGTCATCAGCCCAGCGCCCTGGCCCGTGGTGTGGGTCGGGCTGCCGGCCGGGTAGGCCGAGCCAGGTTCGCCGAACCCGACGGTGGGCGCGCCACCTGCGTAGGTCTGGTTGCCGTACTGGTTCGTCGTCGGCCGGCTGAACTCCTCGGACCGACTAAAGATCGGGTTGTTGCTCTTCATTGGTGGACTCCTCCTCTGGGGCCCCGGCGCTCGTCGTGGTGACGATCGCCCGTGTGACCATCCTACGGATCTCACCTGGGTCAACGCTCAGGCGCGTCCAAGCGTCCCGCCTGAGGCTGTGAGTTTCCTGAGAAGAGGCGGGGCCCAGCGCCGTCGGGCTTCGTCGTGGCTCATGAAACACCTTCGCCCGCGCCTGCCCGCATGCGCTGAGCACCCGCCCTCCGACGTGCCCCCGGTGGGGATCGAACCCACACTGAATCGCTTTTAAGGCGACTTCCTCTGCCGGTTGGGATACAGGGGCTAGTAGCGATCGGACGCTACCGCAGCGCCCTGTGTCACTTCGGTGTCACTTCTGGGTCATTTCTCGGGCGCATCCGGCCCACACGAGGCGCATGGGGCCCCGGGGCCGGACCAACATCCA
>JBFIDC010000311.1:0-3660 GCA_041581495.1 Nocardioides sp.
GCGGCGAGGATCGGGTCGCCGTCACCGGCTCCGGCGTGGTGCTGGCCGAGTGCACCGCCGACGACGTGACGGTGGTCGACCGCTCCGGCGCGATGCTCGACGGGAGCCTGGCGCCCACCTCCGAACTCTCGCTGCACCTCGGTGTCTATGACGACACCGAGACAGCGGCCGTCGTGCACACCCACGCCCCGTATGCCACCGCGGTGGCCTGCGTGCTCGACGAACTCCCGGTCCTGCACTACCAACAACTGTTGCTGGGCGGCGCGGTCCGGGTGGCGCCGTACGCGACCTTCGGGACCCCCGAACTCGCCGCCTCCGTGCGCACCGGGCTCACCGATCGCCAGGCGGTCCTGATGGCCAACCACGGATCGGTCACCATCGGCGCCTCGCTGACCGCCGCCGCGGAGAACGCCGAACTGCTCGAGTGGCTCGCCACCTTGCATCACCGCGCGGCCACCCTCGGCGTCCCCCGAGAACTCACCCCGGCCGAGCAGGACGACGTCATCCGCCAAGCGTTGTCCCGCAACTACGGAACGGTTCACGCCGTCGACAGCGAAGAGAGACACAGCCAATGAAGATCGCGACCATCGGCGTTCACGTCCTCGACACCCACGTGATCGGGATCGAGTCGATCCCTGCGGGTTCGGATGGCCAACTCGTCGAGACGATCAGGCAATCCGCGGCCGGCACCGCCGGCGGGACCGCGATCGTGCTCTCCCGACTCGGTGCCGAGGTGCGCTCCTTCGGTGCTGTCGGTGCCGACCCGATCGCCTCGACCCTGCTCGGTCTGCTCGAACGAGAGGGCGTCGATGTCAGTGGGGTGGTGACCAAGGCCGATCACCAGACCTCGGCGTCGGTGATCCCGGTGCGCCCCAATGGTGACCGTCCGGCCTGGCACTGCATCGGCGCCAACGGTGCCTTCACCCTCGACGACCTGGACGTGGACCTGCTGGCGGGGAGCACGCACGTGCACCTGGGCGGCCCGGAATTCCTCGGGGGAGAAGCGGCCGGCGAGTTGCTCGCGCAGGCGCGATCGATGGGCGCCACCACCTCGCTCGACATCCTGGCGCCCGGCGACCCCGACATGCTCGCCTGGATCGGGGCCGCCCTTCCCCACACCGACTTCTTGTTGCCCAACGACGAGCAGGTGCTGGGCTTCACCGGGGCCTCGTCGCTGATCGAGGGTGCCCGAGCCCTCCTCGATGCGGGTGCGGGCTGTGTGGCCGCGACTGCGGGGGCGCGGGGCGCGGTCGTGGTGAGCGCGACCGAGACCATCGAGGTGCCGGCCTACGCGATCGAGGTCGTGGACACGACCGGGTGCGGGGATGGGTTCTCGGCGGGGTTCTTGAGGGGTCACGCGATGGGCCTGGACCTGCGCGCCTCGGCCGAACTCGGCTGCGCGGTGGCCGCCCAGGTGGCCCAAGGGCTCGGCACCGACGCCGGCGCCTACACCCTGGAGTCCGTGGAGGCGTTCATGGCGGCCACGCCCACGCGCTAGCGGCGACTAGCGGATCGGCCTGGTCAGCCTGTCGAGGAAGGCCACCAGGAGTGCCTCGCGCATCGGTGGTGAGGCGAGGTCGAGCATGGCGTTGACCTCGGCCATTCGGCTCGGCAGCGTGAGTTCTCCCTCGCCGCCCGCGCCGCCCTCGCCCACCAGACCCGAGGCGGCGAGCAGGCCGTCGAAGTCGGCGTCGGTCAGGGCCGCGGGGTCCAGCGACTCGATGTAGGCGGCGATGGCGGGGTCCACGCGCACGGCGCCGGGCAGTCGAGCAGCCGTGACCGACTCCTCCAGGGCGGCCAAGAAGTCCTCCACGTGCGCCAGCGTCCCGGCACTGACCGAGAGGTGGATGGAGGGTCCGCGCCCGGCGTAGGACATCTGCGGTTGCACGTACCAGCCACGGGCGAGCATCTCGTCGCAGACCGTGAACGCATCGCACCGCTCGTCGGGTTCGAAGGTGATGAGGGTGGAGTCGGGTCGGGTCACCAAGGCGAGTCCCTCCATCGCCTCCAGGCCCGCCACGATCGCGTCCACGGCGGCGAAGACTTCGCGGCTCAAGGTCAGGTAGCCCTCGTCGCCCAGCGAGGTGACCACCGCCCAGGCGCCGGCCAGTGGGCCGCCGGACTTGGTGGATTGCATCGTCGAGTTGAGCATCGTGTAGCCGGGCCAGTCGGCGGAGGCGAAGAACTGGGGGCGCCGCAGTTCCGGGGTCCGGTGCAGCAACAGCGAGGTGCCCTTGGGTGCGTAGCCGTACTTGTGCAGGTCGACCGAGATCGAGGTGACGCCGTCGACGGCGAAGGTCCACGGCGGCACACCGCGGCCCAGGCGCGCGGCGTAGGGCAGCACCCACCCGCCGATGCAGGCATCGACGTGGCAGCGGATCCCACGCTGCGCGGCCAGTGCGGCGATCTCGGTCACCGGGTCCACCACGCCATGGGCATAGGAGGGCGCGCTCGCGACCAGCAGCACGACGTTGTCGTCGATCGCGGCTTCGGTGGCGGCGGGGTCGGCGCGGAAGTCGGCGCCGACGGGCACGACTCGCTTCTCGACCCCGAAGTAGTGCGCGGCCTTGTCGAAGGCGGCGTGTCGCGTCGAGGGAAGCACCATGGCCGGCCGAGTGATCTCGGGGTGGGCGTCGCGGGCGGTCTGCACGGCCAGCAGCACCGACTCGGTGCCGCCGGAGGTGACCGTCCCGACAGCGGTCTCGGGGGCCTCGAGGAGGTGCAGGCCGAACCCGACCAGTTCGTTCTCCATCCGCAGCAGACTGGGGAAGGCGGTCGGGTCGAGGCCGTTCGACGCCGCTGCCGCGGCCACGGCTTCGCGACCGATGCGGTCGATATCGGGCAGCCCGGAGTCATAGACATAGGCCAGGGTGCGTCCGCCGTGGGTGGGGAGATCGCCGGCTTGGAGAGCGCGGAGTCGGGCCAGGGCGTCGTTGTCGTGGTGGGTCATGTGGTGGCCTCCTCGGCGTCCACGTCTTCGGAGGTGAGTGAATAGCGAACCAACCACAGGAGACTGATGACGACCAGTCCCGCGGGCAGCACCGAGAAGCCCAGGGTGATGGCGTTCAGCGCACTGTCGGGTTGGGAGATCTCGCCGTCGGTGCTGGAGCGGTAGCCACCGATCGCGAGCATCAGAGCGAACAGTCCCGGCCCCAGGGCCAGGCCCAGGGTCTCACCGGCGGTCCAGACCCCCGTGTAGACACCGACCCGGCCCGATCCGGTCCTTCGGGCATCGACGGCGGCGGCGTCGGGAAGCATCGCGAGAGGGAAGACCTGGCAGCCGGCGTACCCGACCCCGACCAGCGCGGTGGCCGCGAAGACCACCCCGATCGGTGCGTTGCGGGCGCTCACCGCCAGGAGGGCGCCGGACGCGAGAACCAGCGAGGCGGCCAGGTACCCCTGCTTCTTCCCGAAGCGGGACCCCAGCGCCGACCAGGCCGGCGTCAACAGCAGGGCCGGGCCCACGAAGCAGACGAACAAGATGGTGGCCGCGCCCTTCTGGCCGAGGACGTCACTGGCCATGTAGTCGACGCCGGCGAGCATGCAACCGGTCGCGAGGGCCTGGATCACGAACGTGGTGAGCAACAACCTGAAGTCGGGGGCGCCCGCCACGATGCGCAGTTGGTCGCGCAGCGAACCCACCCCGGGCTGCACCGAGCC
>JBFIDC010000312.1:0-3603 GCA_041581495.1 Nocardioides sp.
CCGCTCGGCCGACTCGATCACCGAACCGTCCTCGCGCAGCAGTTCGACGGTGAGGCTCAGATCGGTCGCCTCCCCCGGGTCGTGGGCGACGTGGACGTCGAGGCCGTTGAGGCCCTCGTCGACGAACCAGGCAGCGGTGGGCTGCAACACCGGCGCCACCGCGTGCGCGGCCGGCTTGGGGGCCCCCGTGTGATCGAGCAGACCCCAACCCGCCCCCGGCGCGAGGTCGCGCAGCCACAACACGATGCCGCCGCCGCACGGGGATGCCGGGCGACGCCACTCGCCGAAGACGTCGGCCATCACCTCCCCAGTGACCCGCTGCCGTTGCTCGAGGGTGGCGCCGGCGCCGTAGCGCTCGAGCGCGTAGTGCTCGCGGACATCGGCGAAGTCCCACTCGGCCCCGTTGTCGCGAGGGACCCCGCCCGGGACATCGACGGCGGGCAGGTTGGAGAACGCGAGGCACTCCGAGGCGAACTGGACTCCGCTGTGCCGCGCATCGCCGAGTTCGCGGCGATAGGCCCCGACCCCGAAGTACTGCGCGATCCCGGTGTCCACCCGCACCACAGGGTCGCCGCCGCACGGTGAACTGTCGACCCAGACCGCGTCGATGCCGCTCGACTCGACCAGGGGACGCAACACCGCGGCCAACTCGGCGGCGTACCCGGTCTCGGGGCTGACCCCGAACAACGCCGCCTGCTGCTCGTGCTCGGCTGAGCCGCAGACCACGACCACGCACGGGTGGGCGGCGAGTCTGTGCAGGTGATCGCGCACCTCGATCTCGATCTGGGCGACGAAGTCGGGGTCGGCCAGTGGGTAGTCGAAGGTGGCGAACATGAGGTCCTGCCAGACCATCAACCCGAGCTGGTCACACCGGGTGTAGAACTCCTCGCTCTCATAGGCCGAGAGCCCGCTGACGCGGATCATGTTGAAGCCGAGGTCGGCGGCCACGTCCAGTGCGCCCAGGTCGCCGGGCGTCCAGACGGCTCCGCGACAGAAGATCTGCTCGCCGTTGACCCACAGGTCCAGCGAGTCCCCCGAGCGGTTCTCCACGGTGCGGTGGCCGGTGGGCTCGCCGCGCCCATGGGTGTGCGGCCACCAGGTGCCGGTCCGCTCGGGCGAGGCGAGCGGTTCGGTGGCCAGCACCATCGGCCGGAAGGGCCCGACTACCGGAGGTGCGGGTGCGAACCCGGGCGCCCGACCGAGCAACTGGGTGCGGACCCAACGCAGCCGCGGTTCCTCGACGACCATCGTGCGCCACCGAGCCCGCGGCTTGCGCGGCAGCGATTCCAGGAGATCGGTCAGTGGATGAACCACTACCCGCACCTGGTTCGCGCCGGTCACCACGACCCGTGACACATCGACGGTGCGCGCCTCGAACATCGAACGCCCCGAGGCCACCGTCTGCCCGTTGACCACCACGTCCCACACAGTCGCGATGCCGCCGATCTCGAGGACCGCGCCCGCGGGGTCGTCCACCTCGACGTGGGCGACCCACTCATGGCCGAGCGCGTCGGCATCGGGACCGGGCGCCGGGGTGACCCGCTCGAAGCTCAGGACCTGACGCACGTCGCTAGCCAACCAGAGCGTCGAGTTGGGACATGGCGCTCTCCCAGCCGTCGGCGATCGGGCCGAGTACTCCGGCGATGTCGAACCCGCGACGACGGGCCAGCCTGAAGAGCAGCATCTTGGTGCCTCCGACGACCTCATCCAGCGCCGCCGCAGCCTGCTCACCCTCCTCGCCGAGCAGCCAACGCACGTGGCTGGCGAGCAGTTCGAAGGAGGCGCCCGCCATCCGGGGGTTGTGGAAGGCATAGGCGTGGTAGTCGGCCTCGTCGCCCTCGAGCAGCCGCGGCAGGTCCGCCTCCAGCGCGCCGAGGAACCGCACGAACGGGTTGTCGCCGGGTCGCCTGGCCAGGTGGGTGGCCAGAAGCTCGCGAGCCGCGACCTTGAGGTCGGCACCGCGGGGAGCCGGGCCGGGGTCGAACCGGACCAGCTCGACGTAGGTCGGCAGGAGTTGGGGGGCGAAGAGTCCGTCGAAGTCCTCGCCGGACAACTCGTAGTACCCGGCGTTGTGGAAGTAGCGCAGCACCTTGGCCTCGACATCGATCGCCTCGACGATGATCGAACTCTTCACGTGGTCGGTGCGGTAGGACGTCGCGGCCGTGTCCGGCAACCAGAACGAGTCGACCTCGGGCATCATCGACTGGCCGGCGGCCAGGCGGACCGGCAACTGCTGGGTCAGCGTCCGGTAGGGCTGCATCTCGTGCATGTCGATCCCATAGAGCCCCCGCATCTCGTCGGGCGAGGGTTTGAAGAAGGTCCACTGGTCGAGTTCGAAGTCGACCGAGGCCGCACCGGCGAGCATGGCTTCGGGCTCATGCCCCGCTGCGGCAACCAACTCGATCACGCAGTCGGCGAAGCAGTTGGTCTCCATGTAGGTCCGCTCCCCGGAGTGGAGCGCGTGCGGCTGGTAGGTCTGCGGGTCCAGACCGAGCAGGCTGATCACGACATCCCTCTCTTCGCCACGTCCGGGCCGGACTCCCGGTCGAGCGGGGCATAGGTCTCCAGGAAGCGGGTGGCCCGCTCGAAGGTGGCCAACTGGCTGGAACGACTCAACAGCGAATGATCGAAAACCTCGTCCCGCTCGAAGTGGAACCGCGGGTGGCGCTGCAACCTGGCCAGGAAGGGGCGCCAGAAGAGCACTTCGGTGAAGTGCTGCGCGTCATCACGACAGGCAAGCACGTGCAGTGCGGTGCCGCGCTTCACGACCTCGCGCAGGATGCGGAAAGGGCCGTGCCAGATCGCGATCTGGCGATAGATCCGCCAGATCCCACCGGCCAGGATCCGGTGCCGCTCGGCCAGCCGAGCAATCGGTTCGACCGGCAGCACCGCGGCTCTGCGCACAGGGGTGTAGACGGCCGAGCCCTTGGCTGCGGGAAACAGCGTCAGTCGGGGGTTCACCGCGAAGACCGCGTCCACGTGTTCCCACATCGCGACCTCGAGGGCCGAGTAGGCGCCCGAGCACAATCCCACCACCACGACCGTCGATCCGTCGGCCGAGAGTTGGCGCACGACCTGGCGCATGTCATCGATCCACTCGGGGGCGAAGGGCGCATCCTCGTGTTGACCGGGATGGGTGGGGCTGTCGCCAACGCCGCTCTGGTCGACGCGGACCACGCGATAACCCTTGGCCGCCCAGGCGCGAGCGAATTCGACCCAACGGCGTCCCGGACCGACGTGGTGCTCGGCCGCGACATTGATCAACACCACCCAGGGTGCGTCCGGCGCCACATCGGGAGCCCGGTCATGGAGCCCGAAGAGGCCGATCGGACCGAACCGAAGGGTGCTCTCGAGGACGGGGGTCGCGTCGGTCTCGCTCGCCGCCACCCGGGCGCAGGTCTCGTGCGCCGGCTTCACGGGAACGGGCTCGCCGGCCCCGGAGACCAGCCACTCGATGATCGAGCGCAGAGCCTCCTCGGGGACCCGGCCGTCGCTGGGTCCCACGTCGAGCAGGTCGGCCTGCCCGGTTGCCGGCGCGAAGGCGAGCTCGCCGGGTTCGCGGCGGATCCGCTCCTCGATCGCCGCCGGGGCCGGCCGGTCCTC
>JBFIDC010000313.1:0-3593 GCA_041581495.1 Nocardioides sp.
CCGGTTGGCCGAGCCGGAGGTGGCGGTCGCGGCGGGCAGCCAGCCACAGAGCCTGCGCACGGTGCGGGTCGGTGAGACCTACTACCGCGTGATCGCGGTCCCGACGCCGACCGAGGGGATCGCCCTGGTCATCGCCCAGTCCCTCGAATCGCAGCGCCAGACCCTGAACCGCCTGGGACTGGTCTGCCTGGTCCTGGGGCTGGCCGGAGTGGTGACGGCAGGCTTCTCGGGCTGGGCGGTCGCTCGCAACGGGCTGCGGCCCGTCCGTCGCCTGACCGCCGACGTCGAGAGGATCGGCCGCACCGAGGACCTCACCACGCTCCCGGTCGAAGGCGACGACGAGGTGGCGCGCCTGGCAAGGGCGTTCAACCAGATGTTGACCTCGCTGGCGGCCTCGCGAGATCGGCAACGACGGCTGGTCGCTGACGCGGGTCACGAGTTGCGTACCCCCCTGACCTCGCTGCGCACCAACATCGATCTGCTGACACAGGTCGGCTCCCAGGCCGAGGGCGCCGCCGAACTGCCCGAGGGTGCCCGGGCCGAACTGATGGACGACGTCCGCGCCCAGATCGAGGAGTTGACCACCCTGGTCGGCGACCTGGTCGAACTCGCCCGCGACGAACCCCTCTCGCACGTCGTGGCCACCGTGGAGTTGCACGAACTGCTCGACGAAGCGGTCGCGCGGGTGCGGCGCCGGGCGCCGAGAATCAGCTTCGAGGTCACGACGCAGCCCTGGTTCGTCGAAGGCGAGGCCGGGGCGATCGAGCGCGCGCTGACCAACCTGCTCGACAACGCCGCGAAGTGGAGTCCGGCCGGTGGCAGCGTCCGGGTGGCCCTGACCGCCGGCACCGTCACCGTCGATGACGAGGGACCCGGCATCGACGCGGCCGACCTCCCCCACGTCTTCGAGCGCTTCTACCGCTCCTCGGAATCCCGCGCGCTTCCCGGTTCGGGGCTCGGCCTGGCGATCGTGGCCCAGGTGGCCGAACGGCACTCCGGGTCGGTCCGCGCCGGCCGCGCGCCCTCAGGAGGAACCCGGATGACGTTCTGGCTCCCCGGTGCCTCCGGCCCCAAGCCCGCCACGGCGCCGGCCGGGGCGCTGGGGGCCTTGTAACTGGGGGCCCTGTAACTGGGGGCCTTTAACTTGGGCCCCACTAATGCATGTAACTGACTGTTCGTGCTTGTTTCAGGCTGTCCAGCCAGCCTGATAGATGCACGAACAGTCAGTTACATATACGGCTGGGGCTATTGGGCCTGCGGGTTCGGCGCCCGCCAGGAGCGTTCGAACGGCAGCCGCCACGCGTGTGGGGCCACCAGCTGGTGGATCGCGTTGGGGCCCCAACTGCCCGGCGCATAGGCGCGCACCGGGGGCGGGTTGGCCAGCAGCGGCGCCGACTTGTCCCACAGCGTCTCGATGCCGGCGGCGGTGGTGAACAGCGTGTGGTCGCCCTTCATGGCGTCGAGGATGAGTCGCTCGTACGCCTCGAGCACGGCCCCCGAGGACTGGGTGTCGTGGGTGGCGAACTGCATCGACAACTTCTCCAGCGTCATCCCGGGCCCAGGGCGTTTGCCATAGAACGACAGCGACATCTTGGACTGGTCGGCCAGGTCGAAGGTGAGGTGATCTGGCCCCTGGGTGCCCGCGTTGGAGCCGGCCGGGAACATCGCCAACGGGGGTTCCTTGAACGCGATCGAGATGATCCGCGCCCCCTCGGCGAGCTTCTTGCCGGTGCGCAGGAAGAACGGCACCCCGGCCCAACGCCAGTTGTCGACCTCAACCTTGAGCGCAATGAACGTCTCGGTGTCGGAGTAGTCCGAGACCTCCTCCTTGCCGCGATACCCGGTGTACTGACCACGTACGACGTTGTGCGGCTCGAGGGGTCGCATCGAGCGGAAGACCTTGAGCTTCTCGTCGCTGATGGGTCCCGGCTCGAGGGTGGTGGGCGGCTCCATCGCCATGAACGCCAGCACCTGCATGAGGTGGGTGACGACCATGTCGCGGTAGGCCCCGGTGGATTCGTAGAACCTGGTCCGCCCCTCCAGGCCGAGCATCTCGGGGACATCGATCTGGACGTGGTCGATGAAGTTGCGGTTCCAGATCGGTTCGAACAGACCGTTGGCGAACCGGAAGGCCAAGATGTTCTGGGCGGCCTCCTTGCCGAGGAAGTGGTCGATGCGGAAGATCTGGTCCTCGTCGAAGACCTCGTGGAGTTCGGCGTTGAGTTCGACAGCAGATTCCAGGTCGGTGCCGAACGGCTTCTCCATGATGATCCGCGAACGCTCGACCAGCCCGATCTCGTCGAGTTGGTGCACCACGTCGAGGGCTGCCTTGGGCGGCACGCTCAGGTAGTGCAGCCGCCGGATGTCCTCACCGCCGAGAGCGGCCTCCGCCTTCTGCACCGCCGCGAGGACCGCCTCGCCGCCACCGGATTGCGGGACGTAGTCGAGCAGGGCCGAGAACGGCGCCCACCGCTCGTCGCTGATCTCACCCTTGCCGAACTCCTCGCACGCGTCGCGGGCGAGCTTGTCGAACTGCTCGGGAGTCAGGTCCTCCAGCGAGGTACCGACGATTCGCGCATCGTTGAGCAGGTCGGATTCGGTCAGTCTGAGGAGTCCTGGCAACAGTTTGCGGCGCGCCAAGTCACCGGTCGCGCCAAAGAGCACGATCACGTGCGGGTGGGCCACATTCTCGACGGTAGTCATGAGGTGTTTCCACAGTATTGCGACAGGAGCCGTCTAGAACAGGGCACGGCGGACCCGCTCTGCCTTCCACAGCGACTCGGCGTACTCCTCGGTGAGGTCCGAGTGCACCGTGATCCCGCCTCCGGTGCCGAGTCTGTAGGTGCCGTCGCCGGTCGTGGTGAGGCTGCGGATGATCACCCCCAGGTCGGCACGACCATCCGCGGCGAGCCAGCCGAAGGCACCGGCGTACGCGCCCCGCGGGGTGTCCTCGACCTCTTCGATGATCTGCATGGTGCGCAGTTTGGGGGCGCCGGTCATGGAGCCTGCGGGGAACAGTGAACGCAGCGCCGCGACCGACTCGATGTCGCCGCGGAGTCGGCCCCGCACGGTCGAGACGAGTTGGTGGACGCTGGGGTAGGACTCGACGTCCATCAGCGTGGGGACCTCGACGGTGCCGGGCTCGCACACCGTGGCGAGGTCGTTGCGCAGCAGGTCGACGATCATCAGGTTCTCGGCGCGGAACTTGGGCTCGGTGGCCAGGCTGCGCCGCAGCGCGTCGTCCTCCTCCGGCGTCGCCCCACGGGCGGTGGTGCCCTTGATGGGCTTGGTCTCGATGGTGCGATCCGACCGGATCAGGGCATAGCGCTCCGGGCTCGAGCTCAGCAGCCAGCCCCGGGCTCCCTCCACGTCGTGCTGCAGGAATCCCGCGTACGGCGCCGGGTTCAGTTCCCGCAGCCGAAGGTAGGCCGAGACCGGGTCCAGCCCGCTGGCCACCTCCCTGCGATAGGTCAGGTTGACCTCGTAGCTGTTGCCGGCGTGGAGGTGCTCTTGGACGGTGGTGAAGGCGGCGGCGTAGGTCGTCGGCGGGGTGTCAGTTTCCCCGGTCGACCGGGGAAACTGTTGCTTGTCAG
>JBFIDC010000314.1:0-3549 GCA_041581495.1 Nocardioides sp.
CCAAGTTCCGGTTGCGCAAGAAGCGCTGAACCCGACTTGACCAGCGTCACACGGGTGCGCCGGTGACTCATACCGTCGGTATCTCGTTGACTCGTTGACATCGCAAGACCAGTCAACGAGGGAGACACCGTGCGCAAGGCACGACTAGCAGGACTGGCGACAGCCCTGGTCATGACGGTGCTCGTGAGCCTGATGAGCGCTCCGGCACCCAGCGCTCGAGCAGCCACGACCGAGGCGAGTTGGGGTTCGGTGAACGCCAAGAACGCCGTGTTGAAGCGCGGTTGCCGCAACTACTCCTACCGCTACGCGGTCGATGCGCCCACCAAGGGCGATTGGGACCTCTCAGTCAGGATCATGCGCAAGGGCCGGGTCGTGTGGTTCGGCTACCTCTACGAGGGCCCCTCCCCCGAAACCGGTGTGGCGAGGTTCCGTCTGTGCAGTTCCAAGGTGCGCCCCGGGCGCTATCGCCTCCGGGCGGTCGTCTCTGTGCAAGACGGCCGCGAGGTCACCGAGTCGGCGCTGCCCGTCGACACCTTCAAGCTACGCAAGCCGCGCCGGCGGCACTGAGACCAGACTCGGTTCAGCCGGGCTCGGATCGATCCGGGCTCAGACGACCTGGTGCAGCCAGCGCACCGGCGCGCCCTCGCCGGCGTGGCGGAACGTCTCCAGTTCGTCGTCCCAGGGCTTGCCGAGGAGTTTGTCGATCTCGTTGAGCAGGGTCGTCTCACCCAGCGCCGCCTTCACCACGGCCGCCTTGAGCCGATCCTCGGGGATGACGATGTCGCCGTGGAGGCCGGTCACGGCGTGGAAGACACCCAACTCGGGCGTGTAGGAGAACCGACTGCCCTCGGTGAGGCTCGTCGAGTCCTCGGTGACCTCGAAGCGCAACTGGTTCCAGCCCCGCAGCGCGGAGGCGATCGCCGCGGCGGTGCCGGGCTTCCCGGTCCACGCGATCTCGGTGCGATAGGTCCCCGCCTGGGCAGGCTGAGGAATCCACTGCGCCTGCACGGGTGCTTCGAGGACGCCGCCTGCGGCCCACTCGACGTGCGGACACAGCGCGGAGGGCGCCGAGTGGATGAAGAGCACACCACGAGTAGCGCGCTCGCCCGCCAGGACGTCGCCAGTCAATCGATTCGCCGTCACGATCGTCTCCTTCATCTCAGCCGGCTCCACACGAGCTGCGCCTTCCCCAGCGGGCTCCGTGGTCGTGCGGGACGAGATGAATCGAGGGTCGATCAGACCTCGACGAATAACACTCCTGTAGTTGTGTCACCCATTGTGACGCATGGGGCGCGTGATGGCTAGCACTTGGTGACTACTTGCCTGCGACGCGTGCCTTGGAACGGCGGGGGCCGAGTTCCATCAGCGTCGAGATGACCTCTTCGGCGATCCCGAGGCCGCCGAGGTGGCTCTCGCCGTGGATGACCTTCAACGAGGCGTCTCGCAGGCGCGAGACCATGTGCTCGCCGTGCGCGAAGGGCACGATGTGGTCCTCGTCGCCGTGCCACCAGCGCACGGGCACCGCCACGTCAGCCGCGGTGAAACCCCAGTCGCGGGTGAACAGCACCAGGTCACTCAAGGGAGCCGCGGTCTGGAACCGACTGCCGTTGAGCAGGTCGTCGAGGAACATCGCCTTGAACTCGGGGCGAGCCAGCAGATTCTTGTCTCCGGCCGGCTGGAAGGCCGCATAGAGGTCCAGGCCCGTGCCGGCCAGCGGCTTGACCAGCCGGATGGCCTGGGTGAGCGCGACGCCGAGCGGGATGCGGGCGGCACGCACGAACGGGGCCAGGTGAACGACCAATTGGATGATCCCGCCCGCGGCTGCATCGGGGCCGACTGTCGGCGCAACGCCGCCCAGCACACCGACTCCGTGGACTCGTTCGGGCAGCCTGGCGCCGGCGGCGAGGGCGTACGGCCCACCCCCCGAGAGGCCGATCAGCCGGCAGGTATCGATCGCGAGCGCGTCGAGAAGCATCTCGAGGTCGCCCGACCAGTCCCCGATGTTGGGATACAGGTGAGCGGTGGAGGACCCGATGCCGGGGCGGTCGACCCCGATGATGCGGATGTCGTTGGCCGCGGCGTAGGCGCGCGCCTCGAGTGGGATCTGGCGGCGGGCACCCGGGGTCCCGTGCATCCAGACAACGGCGGCTCCGCGCGGGGCACCGAACTCGGCGAAGCTCAGGCGGCGATTGCCGCGAACCGCGACAGTGCCTTCAAGAGCAGGACGCTTCAGGTCTTTCACAATGGCGCATTCTCGCAAGATCTAGGCCAAACGGACAGCCGCCACGTCCACGATGTTGCGAGGATCACGTACCGCACCGAGCAACAAGCCGTCCCCGGAGACCACCGGCCCTCGCACGACATCGAGGACCACGACGGTCACATTGTCGCGTCCACCGGCCTCGAGAGCCGCGTTCGCCAGGGCGATCGAGGCATCGAACGGGTCCTCGGCCGCCAATTCGCCCGCCATCTGTTCCTCAGAGACCAGGTCGCTCAGACCATCGCTGCACAGCACCAGGCGATCCCCCTCACGGACGTCGAGTCGGGTGATGTCCATGCCGGTGCTGTCCGGGTCGCCGTCGACCGAACGCAGCACGACATTGCGCCAGGGGTGCGTGGCGCGCGCATCGGCGGTCAACTTGCCGTCCTCGAACATGTGCTGCACATAGGTGTGATCGGTGGTGAGTTGCCGCAGTTCGGCCTCCCGCCACAGGTAGGCACGAGAGTCACCGATGTGGCCGAGCACGACCGCGGCCCCGTCGCTGATCACGACGGTGAGCGTGGTGGCCATCCCGAGCCGGTTGAGATCGCGCTGGATTCCCAGTCGGACGTTGTCGCCCGCCGCGGTGAAGGCATCCTTGATCACGCGCACCGGATCCATCCCGCGCCGCTGAAGTGCGGTCGCGGCCACGGCGTAGGCGGCTGTTGCCGAGGCGATCTCACCGGCTGCCGCGCCACCGACCCCGTCGGCGACCAGCGCGACGTAGGGAGCCACGAATGCGGAGTCCTCGTTGCTCTCGCGGACCAAGCCCACGTCGCTGACCCCGGAGCCCTCGAATCGCAGCACGGCTCACCTCCTGGTCCCCGGCAGTAGAACCCGCGCCCCGCCGAAGGGTCAAGTGACGACGCCCACCGGCCCTCGGCACTAACGTTGCGTCATGATCTCGGAGTCGGACGCCGACGCGCGCTTGGAAGGGATGAGGCCGAGCCCCCTCGTTCTGCGGCGCCGCTCGACCTGGCTGGGCAGGCTGACGTGGCTGCTTGTGGTCATCGTGGCGATCGTGTTCCTCGTGGGGATGGCCAAGCACCCATCAGAGCTCCCGCAAAGCGATGAGCGAGTGACGGCCTCGATCCCTGTGGGCGATTCGGTCTTCCTCGGCGTCTTCGCCGCGCGCGCGGACTTCGGACGGACGATCCACATCAGTGGGGTGAAGGTCTATGCGACCTCCACCGTGGAGGTGACGATCACCCCGCATCTGTGCCGGGGCGGCTCGCTGGGCGTGACCCGTGAGCCGGAACTCTTCTGCACGGACGTCGTCGACGTCGAGG
>JBFIDC010000315.1:0-3489 GCA_041581495.1 Nocardioides sp.
GGTGGTCAGCGGGGCGAGTTGGGAGTAGCGCAGGTTCAGCTTCGTGTAGGCGTCATAGACGCCCTGCGAGATCGCCTCGCCGTCGTCGGCGCCGGTGAGGACGCCCTCGGACTTCTTGCCCATCACGATCGCCGTGCCGGTGTCTTGGCACATCGGCAGGACCCCGCCGGCGGAGATGTTGACGTTCTTGAGCAGGTCCAGCGCCACGAACCGGTCGTTGCCCGAGGCCTCGGGGTCATCGATGATCTTGCGAAGCTGGGCGAGGTGGGCCGGCCGCAGGTAGTGGGCGATGTCGTGCATCGCCTCGGCGGTCAGGGTCCGGATCGCCTCCGGTTCGATCTTCAGGAACGTCGAGCCGTCGGCTTCGAAGGTCGACACACCCTCGGTCGTGATGAGCCGGTAGGGCGTTTCGTCGGGGCCGGTCGGCAAGAGGTCGGAGTATCGGAACTCAGGCTGTGCTGATGGTTGGGTCGCCACGAGGATTGAGTATCCCGCACGAACTAGTCTGGGTGTCATGGCGGGCGAGGCAGTGCCGTATCAGCCGCATGGCGGGGCCTCTGACCCTGCCCGGTTGCGCATCTCTGACAAGGAGCGCCACCAGGTCAGCGAGATCCTGCGTGAGGCGGCCGGCGAGGGTCGTCTCGACCTCGCCGAGTTGGACGCCCGCCTCGAGGCGACCTACGCGGCGCGGACCTATGCCGACCTGGTGCCGATCACCGCCGACCTGCCGGCCCACCAGCACCTCCAGCCCGTCGACCGTCGCGCGACCTCACCGCTGGTCGTGCAGGGGCCCGAGAAGCAGTCGCATTTTGCGATCATGAGCGGGTTCGACCGCAAGGGCGTGTGGGTCGTCCCTCAGCACCTCAGCATCTTCTGCCTGATGGGCGGCGCCGAACTCGACCTGCGGCACGCGAAGTTCGCGGCGCAACACGTCGTGATCACCATCAACGCCGTCATGGGCGGCGCCTCGGTCATCGTGGGACCCACGACCAACGTGGTGATGGAGGGGACCGGGATCATGGGCGGCTACTCGGGTCCCTCCGGGCTGGTCGACGCCCGACTCGACGACTCCTCGCCCACGGTGCACATCCGTGGGATCGCCTTCTGGGGCGGCGTGAGCGTCGAGCGCAAGCACGGCTAGCGACTCGGGGCGGACGTGGTGCGGCGGAGCATCAGGCGGGTCGGCAGGACCACCTTCTCGAGTCTCGGGACCTCTCCGCGTGAGCGCGCCTCCAGGTCGCTCACCAACACCTCGGCCGCTCGCCGTCCCTGCGCCACCGTGTCCTGAGCAACGGTGGTGAGATCGAAGAAGCTCGCGAGCTCGTGGTTGTCGATGCCGATGACCGACAGATCTTCAGGAACCCGCAGGCCGAGGTCGGAAGCGGCCCGGATGACGCCCATCGCCATCTCGTCGGAGGCGGCGAAGACCGCGGTGGGGCTGGGAGTCCGGGCCAGCAGGGCCCGTCCGGCCGCGATCCCGCCGTCGATGGTGAAACCCCCGTCGAGGTCGAGGATCGGGTCCACCGGGTGCCCCGCCTCGGCCATCGTCGCGTGAAAGGACTCCTGGCGCCGGCGCGGGGTGGCGCCGTCGAGCACGAGGCTCCCTGGTCCGCCGACGTGTGCGATGTTCTCGTGCCCCAGATCGATCAGGTGGCGGGTGGCCAGTCGCGCCGCCTGGGCGTCGTCGATACACACGTTGGCCGCCCCCGGCACCTCCACGCCCACGAAGGCCATCGGTCGACCGAGGCGTTCGAGCCGAGCCAGTTCCGCATCGCTGGGACGCAGCCCCACGATCAAGACGGCATCGACCCGCTTGGTGAGGAGGTCGGTCTCGAAGACATGGCCACGCGCGGAGGTCGAGCCGGCCAGGTTGTAGAGCAGCATGTCGTAGTGCTGCTCACGCAGCGCGCTCTCGACGCCCTGGGCGACGGTGGAGAAGAACCACCGGGTCATGTAGGGCACGATCACCGCGACGGTTCGGGTGCGACCGCTCGCCAGCCGGACCGCGGAGGGCGAGGGCGTGTAGCCGAGCCGGTGCGCCGCCTCCATGACTGCTTCGCGGGTCTCGGCGGTGACCCCGGGCAGCCCCCGAAGCGCGCGGGAGACGGTCGCGGTGGAGACGCCCACCGCACGCGCCACGTCTTGGATCCCCGTCATGCCGTGACACTCCCGCAGCCGTAGGTTCGCCGGTTAGGTTGGCCGGTATGACGCGATTCCTCCCGGACGGTACTGCACTGGCCTACGGCGTCGCGACGGCGTCCTATCAGATCGAGGGCGCCACGGAGGAGGACGGCCGAGGGCCCTCGGTGTGGGACACCTTCGCGGAGCGGCCCGGCGCGGTGCGCGACGGCTCCAGCGGCGCGGTGGCCTGCGATTCCTACCACCGCTACGAGGAGGATCTCGACCTCGTCGCGGGGCTCGGCACCGAGTGGTACCGCTTCTCCATCGCCTGGCCGCGCGTGATGCCGGAGGGGACCGGGCGGGTCGAGCCGCGGGGACTGGACTACTACGACCGACTGGTCGACGCGGCCCTGGCGCGCGGGATCGCCCCGACCGCCACGCTTTATCACTGGGACCTGCCGCAAGCCCTCGAGGATCGCGGCGGTTGGCTCGACCGCGGCACCGCCGAGGCGTTCGCCGACTACGCCATGGTCGTGCACGAGTGTCTGGGAGACCGGGTGGGGGTGTGGGCCACGCATAACGAACCGTGGTGCGCGGCCTATCTCGGCTATGCGGCGGGAGTGCATGCTCCGGGGCGCAGCGAAGGTGGCGCCGGACATCGAGCCGCGCACCACCTGATGCTGGCTCACGGACTGGCTGCGGCGCGGCTGCACGAAGCGGGCGTCACCGACCTGGGGATCGTGCTCAACCTTGCGCCGTTCTGGCCCGAGGATCCCGCGGATGCCGAGTTGGTGAGCGCCACCGACGGAGTCGACGCCATCAAGAATCGGGTCTGGCTCGATCCCCTGGTGGATGGGGCCTACGACGAAGGACTCCTCCGGGTAGCCCCCGAACTGGCGGACGACGACCTGGTGCGCGCAGGTGACCTGGCGCTGATCCAGGGCTCCGCCGACTGGTTGGGCATCAACTACTACACCCCGTTCCGAACAGCACGCGCCGACGCCGACCTTCCACCGCATCCCGAGATCGGCGCCTACCCGGGTATCGCTCCGCTTTCGTTCGTGGTCCGCGAGCCGATCACCGACATCGGCTGGGAGGTCGACGCGCGTGGTCTGGAGGAACTCCTCCTCGACACCTATCAGCGCACCGGGTTGCCCCTGATGATCACCGAGAACGGTGCCGCCTATGCCGATGCCCTCCGAGTGGAACGAGACGGTGTCCAGGTCGTCGACGACCAGGACCGCATCGCCTACCTCGGCGACCACTTCGCCGCAGCCGAGCGCGCCCGGGCCGCTGGCGTGGACCTGCGCGGGTTCTTCGTGTGGACGCTGCTCGACAACTTCGAGTGGGCCGAGGGCTACACCAAGA
>JBFIDC010000316.1:0-3461 GCA_041581495.1 Nocardioides sp.
CCCCGCGCCGCTCCCCACGATCAGTGGCACGGCCCAGGTCGGCCAGACGCTGACTGCGCAGACCACCGGTTGGGCAGCGGGCACCGCCTTCACCTACCAGTGGCTCCGCAACGGCGAGGCGATCGCCGGCGCCGACTCCGCGACCCACGAGGTCGCGGCCGAGGACCTCGGGGCTCCCCTGAGCGTCTCGGTGACCGGGACCAAGGCGGGCTTCGAGGACACCACCCGCACCAGCGTTGAGACCGCCGACGTCGTCGCGGGCGACCTGGTGTTGACCCCCACCCCGACCATCACCGGCACCCCGCAGGTCGGGGAGACGCTCACGGCAGTCCCCGGCACGTGGGACGACGGTGTGACGCTGCAGTACCAATGGATCGCCGACGGCGACGCCATCGAAGGCGCCAACACGGGCACCTACCAGCCCGGCCCCGATGACGTGGACGCGGCGATCGCGGTCGGGGTGACGGGCACCAAGCCCGGCTATCACTCCGAGACCAGGTACAGCACCGCGACCGACCCGGTGGCGGCCGATGACCTGACGGCGACCCCGACCCCGACGATCAGCGGCAAGGCGAAGGTCGGGCGCACCCTGGTGGCCACCCCGGGCACCTGGGACGACGGGGTGACGCTGAGCTATCAGTGGACCGCCGATGGGGCTGCGATCGCGGGCGCGACGGCGCGGACCTACCGTGCTGAGACCCGCACGCTGGGCAAGCGCATCCGCGTCGAGGTGACCGGCACCAAGCCCAACTATGCGCCCGTCACCATGACCAGCGCCCCCACGGCAACCGTGATCAAGGGCAAGTTGCCCAAGGGGCCGGTGCCGATCATCAAGGGCAAGGTCAAGGTCGGCAAGAAGTTGCGCGTCAAGCCGGGCTCCTGGGGTCAGGGGATCACCCTCCGCTACCAGTGGTACGTCGGGGTGAAGCCGATCTCGGGTGCGGTGCGCAAGAAGTTCAAGGTCAAGCGCGCCTACCGCGGCAACCGCATCCACGTGGTCGTGATCGGCAGCAAGGTCGGCTACAAGGACCGCTCGGCGAAGAGCATCCGAACGATGCGGGTGCCCTAACCGGCGACGATCGCCGCGAGTTGGTCGAGGCCCCAGTTGAGGTCCTCGGCCGAGGTCACCAGTGGCGGTGCCAGACGAATGGTGCTGCCGTGGGTGTCCTTGGCGAGCACGCCTCGCTCCATGAGTGCCTCGCAGACCTGACGGCCCGTGCCGACGCTCGGGTCGATGTCGACGCCGGCCCAGAGTCCGCGGGTGCGGACCGCGAGGACGCCGTGACCGACCATGGCCTCGAGGCGCTCACGCATCACCAGGCCGAGCGCAGTGGCTTGGGTCTGGAACTCGCCGGTGGCCAACATGTCGACCACCGTGTGGCCGACCGCGCAGGCCAACGGGTTGCCACCGAAGGTGCTGCCGTGCTGGCCGGGCTTGAGGACCCCGAGGACCTCGCGGTCGGCAACCACAGCCGAGACCGGGACGATGCCGCCGCCCAGGGCCTTGCCCAGGATGTAGAGGTCGGGGACGACCTCCTCGTGGTCGCACGCGAAGGTCTTGCCGGTGCGTCCGAGACCGGCCTGGATCTCGTCGGCGGCAAACAGAACGTTGTTGTTGGTGCAGGCCTCGCGAACGCCACGCAGGTAGCCGTCGGGTGGGATCACCACGCCGCCCTCGCCCTGGATCGGTTCGATCAGGACGGCCACGGTGTTGGGAGTGATCGCGGCCTCGAGTGCGGCGAGGTCGCCGTAGGGCACGGTGACGAAGCCCGGGGCGAACGGGCCGAAGCCATCGCGGGCGTCGGGGTCGTCGGAGAAGCCCACGATCGTGGTGGTGCGGCCGTGGAAGTTGCCGGACGCCACGATGATCTCGGCCTGGTCGTCGGGCACCCCCTTGACCTCGTAGCCCCACTTGCGCGAGACCTTGATCGCGGTCTCGACCGCCTCGGCGCCGGTGTTCATCGGGAGCACGAGGTCCTTGCCGCACAGGTCGCCGAGAGCGGCGCAGAAGTCCGCGAACTGGTCGTGCACGAACGCGCGACTGGTCAGGGTCAGATTGTCGAGTTGCGCGTGAGCCGCGGCGAGCAGGGCCGGGTGGCTGTGACCGAAGTTCAAGGCGGAGTAGCCGGCCAGCAGATCGAGGTAGCGACGACCGTCGACATCGGTCATCCACGCGCCCTCGGCGTGCGCGATCACGACCGGCAGGGGGTGGTAGTTGTGCGCGGTGCGTTCTTCGGCCCGCGCGAACTCGGCTACGCCCTTGTCGGTGTGGTTCTCGCTCGCGTACATCGCCTGCGTCATCGCCAGGCCCCTCCTCGCAGTTGTCATGGTCTAGCGCCTTATGGCCGGCGCCGGTCGAGATTGTCAGACAATCTGTGATCAGGGTATCGCGTCTGGGTCGGGATTCCGAACCCCGAGGCGCACCTCGATCCGGGTGGCGCCCGGGGCGCTGTGCAAGGAGACCGTGCCGCCGTGCGAGGTCACGATCGCCTTGACCAGCGAGAGGCCCAGGCCGGCGCCCCCGGCCCGGTTGCGGCTCGCGTCGCCGCGGGCGAATCGTTCGAAGGCGTGCCCGACGAACTCGGCCGGGAAGCCGGGGCCGTCGTCGGCGACGTCGAAACCGTCGGGGCGACCCTTGACCGTCACGGTCGTGCCCGCAGGGGTGTGCTTGCGGGCGTTGGCGAGCAGGTTGGTGACGACCTGATGCAGGCGCTGGTCGTCGCCGATCACCTCGATCGGTTCCTCGGGGAGGTCGAGGCGCCAGTGCTGCTCGGGACCCAGGACCCGGGCGTCCGAGACCGCCTCGACGAGCAGACGGGTGAGGTCGACCGGTTCCTTGGCGAGGGGGCGGCCGGCGTCGAGACGGGCCAGCAGGAGCAGGTCCTCGACCAGCGCCTTCATCCTGGCGGACTCCTCCTCGACCTTGCCCAGAGCCGTGGCGGTGGTCTCGGGGTCGGGTCGGCGGCGCGCCAACTCGGTGTAGCCGGCGATCGTCGACAACGGCGTGCGCAACTCGTGGGAGGCGTCGGCGACGAACTGTCGCACCTGCTGCTCGCTGCGCTGCCGGGCCTCCAGCGAGTTCTCGACGTTGGTCAGCAAGGAGTTCAGAGCGGCGCCGACCTGGCCGACCTCGGTGCGCTCGTCGGTGAGCCGGTCGGGCACTCGCTGAGCCAGGTCGATCTCGCCGACGGCGAGCGGCAGCGCTGCCACGGCGTGGGCGGTGGCGGCGACCTCGGTGAGCGGGCGCAGTTGGCGCCGGATCAGCAGGACGGCGCCACCCGCGGCGAGGAGTGCGCCGAGGGCGATGAGCAGCGCCTCGGTGGCCAGCAGGGAGGCGACGGCCTCGTCGACGTCCTCGGTCGGCAACCCGGTGACCGCCACTCCGAAGGACGTCTCGACCGCGATCACCCGGAAGGTGCCGGCGTCGGGAACCGAGACTCGGTGCGGCTCCCCGTCGGTCG
>JBFIDC010000317.1:0-3460 GCA_041581495.1 Nocardioides sp.
CCACCAACCTCGCCGGACGCACCTTGCGTGACCTGATCCTCGGGCGCGACTCGGAGTTGACCCGACTCCCCTGGGTCAATCACCGCTCGCCGAAGTGGGAGCCCGAACCGTTGCGCTGGCTCGGGGTCAACGCGGCCCGACTGGCCTTCTCAGCGGCCGATCGCGAGGAGCGTCTGACCCACAAGCCGAGCCTGCTGGCTCGCGCCGTGGCACCGTTGGTCTCGTGAGGGAGTCGTGGTGAACAAACGTGCGCTCGTCCGTAGGCCCGGTCCCCGACTGGCCGAAGGGTTGCTGACCCACCTCCAACGGGTGCCGGTCGACCTGGATCTGGCCATGGCCCAGTGGGAGGGGTACCTCGCCGCCATGCGCGCCGAAGGCTGGGACTGCCTCGAGGTCGAGGCGGCGGACCTGTGTCCCGATGCCGTCTTCGTCGAGGACACCGTGATCGTCTATGGCGACCTGGCGGTGATCAGCCGTCCTGGCGCCGATGAACGCAAGCCCGAGACTGCCGGCACCGAAGATGCCCTTCGCAACCTCGGCTACCGCATCGAGCGGATCGAGGCTCCGGGGACTCTCGACGGCGGCGACGTCCTCAAACATGAGGGCACGATCTGGGTCGGTCTCGGCGGGCGAACCAATCAGGCCGGGGTCGATCAGTTGGCAGCCCACTTGGCGCCCCACGGCGCCCGCGTGATCGGCGTCCCTGTCACCAAGGTCCTGCACCTCAAGTCCGCGGTGACGGCGCTTCCCGACGGCACTGTGATCGGCTACCCACCCCTGGTCGATGACACCTCGGTCTTTCCCACGTTCCTCGAGATGCCCGAGGAGGCTGGGTCGCACGTGGTGGTTCTCGATGACCACACCGTGCTCATGTCGACCAGCGCGCTGGCATCGCGAGCGCTGCTGGAGGAACGCGGTCTGCGGGTGGTCGCGGTCGACCTCACCGAGTTCGAGAAACTCGAAGGCTGCGTCACGTGCCTGTCGGTACGCCTGCGCGGCTAGGCGTCTGGGGGTTACAGGCCGTTCGCGGCCGTGTTGGCGGGCTTGGAGCGGTCGTGCAACCAAGCCTCGAAGAGCCCATCGAGATCGACTCCGCTCACCGACTCCGCCAAGGCCCGGAACTGCGTGACGCTTCCCGTGCCACCCTTGCGGGCGCTGACCCAGGTCCGCAGGATGGCCCAGAAGTCCGACTCCCCCACCCGGTTGCGCAGGGCTTGGAGTGCCATCGCACCGCGGAGGTAGACGGCCTGGTCGAACAAGCGGTCCGGGCCGGGGTTGTCGAGGCTCAGCTTCCAGAAGTCGGCGTCGGCCGCGATCCCACCGTAGGCCGCGTGGAGCCACTCATCGGCACTCTGGCCACCATGGGTTTCGCTCCAGCGTTGCTCCATGAAGGTGGCGAAGCCCTCGGCCAGCCAGATATCGCGCCAGCGATCGAGCGCCACGGAATCACCGAACCACTGGTGAGCGAGTTCGTGCACGACCAGTGACTCACCCAGGTAGGGCGATCCGGGATAGGTCGGCCTGGTCTGGTTCTCCAACGCGAACCCGGGGCGCAGGCTGGTGACGACCCCGCCGGTGCTGGAGAACGGGTAGGCGCCCACCTGGGTGGCCAACCAGTTGGTGATCGCAGGGCTCTTCAGCATCAGTGCCATGTTGGCCCGACGTGTCTCCCGGGGCAGTCGCTTGGAGACGGCCACGACGTAGTGGCGGCCGGCCTGAGCGCCTTGCTTGACCTGGAACTTCCCGGCGGCGAAGAACGCGAGGAACGACGTCATCGGCTCGCTGGCCCGCCAGTGCGTGGTGGCCGACCGCCCCTTGACCTTGCGGCTGATCTTGCGTCCGTTGGCGATCACCTTCATCTTGCGTGGCACGGTGATCCGGATGTCGAAGCTCGCCTTGTCGCGCGGGTGGTCGTTGGCCGGGAACCACCACGCCGCCATGTGAGGTTCGTTCATCGTGACGACCTCGGAGTCGTCGGCAAGCCAGTTGTGTTCGCCCAGGTACGAGGCACGTCCAGGGTTCCCGGCGTAGGTGACCACGACCCGGGCCGGGTCCCCGGCCTCGAGTCGTTCGGGCACGGTGATGCGGAGTTCGTGGCCACGGGATCTGGTGAAGCGCGCGGACACCCCGTTGACCTTGACCTTGCGCACCGGCAACAAGAAGTCGAGATTGAATCGCGCCAGGTTCTCAGTGGCGCGCAGCCTGATCTTGGTCTTGCCCCACAACCGGCCCGTGGCGAAGTTGTAGCCGTCGCGCACGTCGTAGTGGAGCACGTCGATGCCGCCGTTGCCGTCCAACGGGAAGTAGCTGTCGCCGATCCCGACCGAACCACGGTCGTTGGCCGCGTGCGCGACCGGCCACAGTCCCCCCATCAGCACCAGCGCGAGCAGGGCGCTGAGCCCCTGGAACCTGTTCACGACCCCGACCCTACGTCAGCGGCGCAGATAATCGGTTGCCCCCGAGCCACGCTTTGGTCCACGCTGGAGCCACCTAGGGCGTTCGTGCCCGTGTCGAGAGGAGTCGTGACATGACGATCACTGTCTTCGGCCTGCCGCCAGTCCGATCCATCCTCACCTCACGGAGCACTACCAACCATGCCTCGACGCCACGCCTGGGACGACTTCGACACTGAACCCGAGTACGTCTCGCAGAACCTGATCCACCTGCCGGTCACACCGCCGGCCTCACCCGAGAACCCTTCGGCCGACCCGTCCGGCCTCTCCGAAGAGTTCGTCTTCGACTTCACCAGCTACGACGACCCGGACGAAGAGACGCAACGCTGGTCGACGTGGTACGACGTGGATCCGCTGTGCCGCGGACCCGAACCCCGCCCGGACTGGCTGGTGACCTCACGGGGCGCCATCGACACCGAGCTCGGCATCCTCAAGACGGGCAAGGAGGCCGACGTGTTCTTGATCGAGCGGGCCGACCCGCTCGAGCCCGAACGCGGTGTGGTGATGGCAGCCAAGCGTTATCGCAGCACCGAGCACCGCACCTTCCACCGTGCCGCCTCCTACACCGAGGGGCGCAGCATGAAGCGTTCGCGCGACGTGCGGGCACTCAAGCGCAAGAGCACCTTCGGACGCCTCGTGGCCGCAACTGAATGGGCCGTGTCCGAATGGGACGCGCTCAAGCGCTGGCACGGCCTGGGGCTGCCGGTGCCCTACCCCGTCCAGGTCGATGACCAAGAGATCCTGATGGAATGGATCACCGTCGAGACCGACACGGGTGTGGACACCGCGCCGCGTCTTGCTCAGACGCGGCCCGAGCCCGAGTTGCTCAGGGACTACTTCGAGCAACTCCAGGAGGTGCTCCTCACCTCCACCCAGGCCGGAATCGTTCACGGCGACCTGTCGCCCTACAACATCTTGGCCGCGGGCCCGCGGCTGGTGATCATCGACCTGCCCCAGGTCGTTGACCTGGTGGGCAACCCCAACGGCATGGACTACCTGCTGCGCGA
>JBFIDC010000318.1:0-3413 GCA_041581495.1 Nocardioides sp.
GAGGGACTCCTCGGCCGAGCAGGGCAGCAGGCCCATGTCGGCGAGGCCGTGCGCCAGGACGCTCATCGCGGCGTCGTGCGCGGCCAGGAACGGTACGCCGGGGCGCACCGCCTCGATGCCGGCTTGCTGCGCGGCATAGACCAGGTCGTAGACATCGCGCTGCCGCGAGGTGTAGGTCCCGTCGACCGGGATCGTGCGGGTGACGTCGGCGGTGTAGAGGTTGTGGCCCTCGGCCCCCATGTCCATCAGCACCAAGGCGCCGGGATCGATCGAACCGGTGTTCTCGATCCAGTGGAGCGTGGTGGCGTGCGCGCCGCCCCCCACGATCGAGTCGTAGCCGATGTCGTTGCCCATCGCCCGGGCCCGTCGGAAGAACGTGCCCTCGGCCCAGCGTTCGCCATAGCGAATCGCATTGGCCCAGTCTCGCACCACATCCTCGAATCCGAGCGTGGTGGTGTCGCAGGCCTCCTGGAGCTCCGCCAGTTCCCACTCGTCCTTGATCAGCCGGGCCGTCGAGACGACTTCGGCAAGTTCGCGGTCACGGGATTCGTCCGAGCCGATCAGCGCCTCGACCTGGGGTGCTACGCCGCGGTGGACCCGAGTCTTGCCGCCCGACTCGAGCGCGCTCCCGAGGTCATCGATGTGGCGGACCTCCAGCCCGAGTGAGTGGGCCATCTCCTCGAGCGATGGTCGTCGGCCCACCCACAGTTCGCCATACATGCGGTCGCGGAAGAACTCGTCGCTGTCACGGTCCGAACTCGGGCGCGCATAGAGGACCGAATGGCCGTCCTCGATCACCAGGACCGCGTCGCTGGCCTGGTTGCCGCAGTAGTAGGTGTGCGCGGTGTCCGGGCGGAAGCGGTACTCGGTGTCGTTGGCCCGGACCTTGAACGTGCCGGCCGGCAGTACAAGGCGTTCGCCGGGGAACTGCTCGGCCAGCGCGGCGCGCCGGGACGCGGCCGGACCGGCGATCGGGTGCGGCTGCGCGTCCAGTTCGCTGGCGCCCCATCCGCGGCGCATGAACTGCGAATACGCCTCGGGGACCCCGGGGTCGTGTCCCTCGACCTTGAAGTCTTCAGACGTCTCATTCTCCACCCGGCCAGGGTACGCCGTAGACAAGCGACAGGCTCGTCCCAGTTAGGCTCGCTGCATGCAGCAAGTCCGGCGTGACAGCAGGGCGTTCACGGTGATCGTGAGCGTCCTGGTCGGCGTGGGCGCGATTCCGATTCTGTTGGTGATCGCCCTGTCGAGCGCGCCCTCGATCGCCCTGCTCGCCACGCTGCTGGCGGCCCTGCCGGTGGTCCCCTTGGTGCTGTGCTTCCTGTGGCTGGATCGCTACGAGCCCGAGCCCAAACGGTTGTTGCTGTTGGGACTGCTGTGGGGAGCGTTCGCGGCGACGTTCGGTGCGCTGGTCGTCCAGGGAATCGGCGGGATCTTCGCCGGTGTCACCGAGGAGGCCTCGCTTGCCGTGGTCGCGCCGGTCAGCGAGGAGTTCACCAAGGGACTGTTCCTCTTCTTCCTCCTGTGGTGGCGTCGCGCCGAACTCGACGGGATCCTCGACGGGATCGTCTATGCGGGCATGGTCGGGATCGGTTTCGCCTTCACCGAGAACATCCTCTATCTCGCGAGCGCCTATGACGGGTCGGACGGCATGGGGCCCGGAGGCGTCGAGGGCATCACCACCGTCTTCGTGCTGCGCTGCATCTTCAGTCCCTTCGCGCACCCGCTGTTCACCGCGTTGCTCGGGATCGGAATCGGGATCGCCGTCTCGACCCAGCGCAGGACGCTGCGCTGGCTGGCGCCGATCCTGGGCTATGCCGCGGCGGTGCTGACGCACGGGCTGTGGAACGCCTCGACGATCTTCGGCGCCGGGGGCTTCATCGGCACCTACATCCTCATCATGGTGCCCGCGTTCGCCGGCCTGGTCTCGTTCGCGGTGTGGGCTCGGCGTTCCGAGCGCCGGATGCTGGCGGCGGCCTTGAGTGACGCCGCCCAGCGGGGATTGTTGCCCGCCACCGACATCGGTTGGGTCGTCGACCTGAGCGCCCGACGTCAGGCCCGCGCACACGCCCGCCTGACCGGGGGGCCGGCCGCCGAGGAGTCCATGGTTCTCTATCAGCAGGCCGTGATCGAGCTCGGCTTCCTGCACTACCGGTTCCTGCGTGGCACGGCCCCCGCCGACTTCTCCGTGCGCGGCGGTGACTACGTTGCCCGGATCAACGCCGTGCGGCCGAGCATCTCGTTTCCAGGACAGGTGGTACCGACCAGATGACGCGCAGCACAAGCGCGACCTACGGCGCGGCGATGGTGACCGCGCTGGTGCGGTTCCATGACTCGCTCAAGCGTGTGATCCTGCCGCTGGACCTGCCCGGAATCGACGAGCAGCGCACCGCGGCACGAGAGATGGTCGAGCAACTCGAGGACTACGTCATTCCGCGGGTCACCACGCTCGAGGCCCCGATGCTGGTCGTGGTCGGTGGGTCGACCGGTGCAGGCAAGTCGACGCTGGTCAACTCGCTGGTGGGTCGTTCGGTGACCGTCCCCGGTTTGTTGCGCCCGACCACGAGGTCGCCTGTGCTCGTTCACCATCCCGACGACGCGGCGTGGTTCGGGCAGGACCGGCTGCTCCCCGACCTGGAGCGGGTCGCTCACGCGACCAACGATCCCGGGGCACTTCAGTTGGTGCCCTGCGATTCGGTGCCGCCGGGGCTCGCCATCCTCGACGCGCCGGATGTGGATTCGGTCGAGGAGCAGAACCGCACGCTCGCGGCTCAACTGCTCGCCGCTGCCGATCTGTGGCTGTTCGTCACCTCGGCTGCGCGCTATGCCGATCAGGTGCCGTGGGAGTTCCTGCATCGTGCGGCTGAGCGGTCCACCGCGGTGGCCATCGTCCTTGACCGCACCGCGGAGGAGGCCATCTCCACCGTCTCGACACACCTCGCTCGCATGCTGGCGAGTCGCGGGCTCAAGGACTCCCCGCTGTTCGTGGTTCGTGAAGGCCCCCTCGATGACGCCGGGCTGCTGCCGGCCTCCTATGTGGTCGAGGTCCGAGGCTGGCTGGAGTCGCTGGCCGCCGACTCCACGGCTCGCGGCGCCGTCGTCCTCCAGACCCTGGACGGAGCCGTCCGTGCCCTCACAGTGCTCGCCTACCCGCTCGCGGATGCGGCATCGGAGCAGGTCGAGGTGGTGGCGCGCCTGCGCGCCGAGGCACGGGGCGCCTACGCGGACGGCGTCGCCAAGGTTGTCGCGGCCACGGCCGACGGGACCATGCTGCGCGGCGAGGTCTTGGCGCGCTGGCAGGAGTTCGTCGGCACCGGCGAGTTGCTCAAGGGCCTGGAGACCCGCGTGGGGGCGATCCGCGACCGGTTCGTCAGCACGGTCAAGGGCAAACCCGCCCAGGCGGAGCGGGTCAC
>JBFIDC010000319.1:0-3263 GCA_041581495.1 Nocardioides sp.
ATCACGGCGTCGCGCTGCGGTGAGCGGTTGGTGTGCGGAAGCGTGGGTGGTGAGACGTCGAGCTTGGCGGCCATCCACGCCACCGCCTCGGTGAGGCTCTCGTACTTGTAGACGCGGTCGACTGCCACCGTGCCGTCGACCTCGGTCACGAAGCGGCCGGGGTTGCCCAACCGCAGCTCCCGAGCCAGGATCCGCTCGGCGAACTCCTCGAAGCGGAGATCTCCGGTGTAGTTCGGGTGCCCCAGCAACTCCCGGCGTGAGCGATAACGCCACCACGACAGCGTCCAGTCGACCGGTTCTCTGACGATCGCCACGAGTTCGTAGCTCTCCCTCGGATAGCCGTGAAACTCCAGTGCCGGCACCCAGGCGGCGTTGAACGCCCGCACGGTCATGTGCTTCATCTTGGGTGGGCGCCGCACCTCGATGGAGGCATAGCGACGGAACTCTCGTTGGATCGCCGTCGACCCCGACTTGGTGGTCGAGAGGAAGACGAAACCCTGCGGCGCAAACGACATCACGCGGGACACGGTATGCCGTTGCGCCCACGCGTCAGCGCATCTGTGGGGACTGGCTAGGCTCCCGCCCATGCCTGAGCTCACGCCGCGCGCACCCTACGGTCCGCTGCCCCGGGGCGGGGTCGTACGGCCCATCACTCGTTGGGGAGAGCCGGTCATGCACCGGCCGCAACGACGCGTCGAGGTCTACGACGAGGAACTGCGTGACCTGGTCGCCGCCATGGTCGAGACGATGTACGTCGCGGAGGGTGTGGGACTGGCGGCCTGCCAGATCGGGGTCGACCTTGCCCTGTTCGTCTTCGACTGCCCAGATGACTCCGGCCAGCACACCCAGGGCGTCGTCTGCAATCCCGAACTGATCCTCCCCGAGGGTCGCGACCGCAGGCTGGATGAGGCCGACGAGGGCTGCCTGTCCTACCCGGGCGCATTCGTGGAGTGCGCCCGTCCCGACTTCGCCACCGTGCGTGGAACCGGGCTGAACGGGGAACCCGTCGAGTTCAGCGGTGATGGCCTGCTGGCCAGGTGCCTCCAGCACGAGACCGACCACACGCTCGGCACCGTGTTCGGCGACCGACTCGCCACCAAGCAGCGCAAGAGGCTTCAGAAGGCGATGGAACGGGCCGCCGAGGACTTCCCCCCGGACTGGCCGGCTACCGGGAGCTGACCAGGTAGCAGGCGACAGCCGCCGCCGCCGCGACGTTCAACGAATCGACTCCGGGGGCCATGGGGATGATCACGCGCCGACCCGCGCGCTGCTCCCACCTCGCCGAGAGTCCGTGCCCCTCCGAGCCCAGCACCAGTGCCACCCGTTCCAGCCCGACCACCGCCTGCTCGATCGGCTCGGCGTCGGGAGCCAGGGTCAGGGCGAGAGTGCTGAAGCCGGCAGCCTCCAGGGTGGGCAGCGCCTCGGCCCAGTCGGGCAGCCGAGTCCACGGCAACGAGAACACCGCGCCCATGGCCACCTTGATCGAGCGACGGTAGAGCGGGTCGGCACAGCGCGGAGCCAACAGCACCGCGTCGAATCCGAAGGCAGCCCCGCAGCGGAAGATCGCCCCCACATTGGTGTGGTCGACGATGTCCTCGAGGACCAGGATCGACCGGGCTCCGGCCAGCACGTCCGCGAGATCCGGGAGCGGCTTGCGTGCCAGCGAGGCCAGCGCGCCGCGATGAACATGGAACCCGGTCACCTCCTCGGCGAG
Source organism: Nocardioides sp. (assembly GCA_041581495.1). Classification (GTDB taxonomy): domain Bacteria; phylum Actinomycetota; class Actinomycetes; order Propionibacteriales; family Nocardioidaceae; genus Nocardioides. Next base: position 1,715 of record JBFIDC010000319.1, read on the forward strand.
TTCCTCGCTCACGACGTAGCAGGGCGCATCGGTCGAGTCGAGAACCTCACCCAGACCTGCCAACCAGCGCGGAGCCATCAGGAAGGATCTGGCGGCGAAACCGGCCTCCACGGCGCGGCGCACGACCTTTTCGCCCTCAGCCAGGAAGAGGCCATGCTCAGCCTCCAGATGCTTGCGCAGTTGAACGTCGCGCAGATCCCGATAGTCGGCGAGGCGGGCGTCGGCGGGGTCGGTGATCTCGATGAGTCGGGCCATGTCACGCGAACCGATCGGGATGGGCGATGGCGACGACCTCACCGACCACGATGATCGCCGGCGGGGCCACGGTCGCGGCACGCAACTCCTCGGCCAAGGTGGCCAGCGTCGCGAGCACCACCCGCTCCCCCGGCATGCTCCCCTGGCAGAGCACCGCGACCGGCGTCTGCGGTGCCCGTCCGCCGGCCTGCAGAGCCTCGGCGATGTGCGGTGCGTTCTCGACGGCCATCATCAGCACCAGCGTCCCAGTCAGCCGGGCCACGGCGTCCCAGTTGGTCAAGGAGTCGGGGTGGCCAGGCGGCAGATGCCCCGAGATGACCGTGAAGTCGTGCGCCACTCCCCGATGTGTCACCGGGATGCCGGCCAACCCCGGGACCGAGACGGGACTGGTGAGTCCGGGCACGATCGTGACGGGCACGCCGGCCTCCCGGCAGGCGATCACCTCTTCGTAGCCGCGGCCGAAGACGAAGCTGTCGCCGCCCTTGAACCGCACCACCCTTTTGCCTGCTCTGGCCCGGTCCACGATCAGAGCGTTGATCTCCTCTTGTTGCGCCGAGCGCCCGCGGGGCAGTTTGGTGACGTCGATCAGTTCCACGTCGCTGGCCAACTCGCCCAGGAGCTCCCGTGGCGCCAACCGGTCGGCGATGACCACGTCTGCCTCCATCAGCGCCCGTCGACCCGCCACCGCGATGAGCTCGGGGTCTCCGGGCCCCCCGCCGACCAGGACCACGCCCGGTGCGCGATCGCGCTGGTCGCGCGCGACGATCCGACCCTCCCGCAAGCCCTCGAGGATCTCGTCGCGAACCGAGGCCGAGCGCCGTGGATCCCGATTGCCCAACACCGCGACCGTGACCTCGGCATGGCGCCCCACCGCCGGCGTCCACGCGGTGGCTTGCGACGCGTCGTCGGCTCGCACACAGAAGATGCGCCGGGCCTCCGCACCCTGGCTCACCCGCTGGTTGACCTCGGTGTCGTCGGTGGCCGCGATGACGTACCACGCACCGTCGAGGTCGGCGTCCTCGAAACCACGCCGCAGCCAGACGATCTCGCCGTCTCCCGCGATCCCTTCGATCGCTGGGGTCACCTCGGGAGAGACCAGAACCACCGCAGCTCCGACCGCAACAAGGTGCGGGATCCGGCGCTGCGCCACGTGTCCGCCACCGACCACCAGGACCCGCCGACCCGTCAGTCGAAGCCCGACCGGATAGATCGGATGGTCACCCTGGTCGTCGCGCACCGGATCATTCTCGCCGTCTCGGCACTAGGGTCGTGGGCATGTCCCCACTGCAAGACG
>JBFIDC010000320.1:0-3229 GCA_041581495.1 Nocardioides sp.
CCTCCAGTCCTGCTTCGGCGACCACCGCGAGGAGTTCGGCGGATCGCTTCTCGAAGGACCTGCGTGACCACCGGCCCGAGAATCCCAGGGCGGCCGCTGTGTGGGCGGGCACCACGCGGGTGTGGACGGTCGGATCCGAAGGGTCGGGAAGGTCCTCGACCCCCATCTGTGCGGGCATCACGAATCCCACGACATAGCGGCCACCCTCCGGCTCCTCCTGAAGGACCGGCGCGGTCATCGCCACCTTGCGGGAGGCGCGGTTGTGACCGCCGATGAAGCGGGCCAGTCGCGGGAACGCACGGTTCCCGGCCATCTCGAAGGGGCCGCCGACCTCGGTTTCGGCGACGACGTGGTCTGGGTAGTGGCGCACTTCGAAGTCGGGGAACTTCTCCAGCACCTCATAGATCTGCTGCTCGGTCACTTGGCCCCCTCTCCACCCGTCGAATGTACCCATGCCGCTGAACCGCGCTCGAATGAGTAGACACGTGTCAAATAGCTGTGCGAGGGTTCGGCGCGTCCCGTCCGGATCCGCCGTCGGGATCGATCGCTGGATCCGTGACCGGATCAGAAGGTGGGACACAGATGGGTCAACTCGACGGCAAGGTCGCGGTGGTCACCGGCGCCGCGTCAGGCATCGGCGCCGCAACAGCCAAGCGATTCGCGGCCGAAGGGGCGACCACGGTCTCGATGGACGTGGCACCGGGCGTGGACGTGGTCGAGGTCGACGTTCGCGACGAGGCGGCCGTGATGGCCGCCTTCGCCGCCGTCCAGGCCGAGCACGGCCGGATCGACGTGATCGTCAATGCCGCCGGCGTCGCCGGCGGCGGGCCGGTGCACATGGTTGAGGCGAGCGAGTGGGACCGCGTCGTCGACATCAACCTCAAGGGCACGTTCTTCACCAACAAGGCCGCGGTCACGCTGATGCTCGAGCAGACCCCGAACGCCGTCGGCCAGCGTGGCTCGATCGTCAACATCGCCAGCATCGAAGGGATCGAGGGCACCGAGGGCGGCAGCGCCTACAGCGCCTCCAAGGGGGGCGTGGTCATCCTCACCAAGAACGTCGCCATCGACTACGGCCGCAGGGGGATCCGCGCCAACGTGATCTGCCCGGGGTTCATCGAGACCCCACTGATGGACGAGGTGTTCGGCCTCGACGGGATGGCGGACATCAAGCAGTCCTTCCTCGACGCCCACGCCCTGGGCCGCTCGGGCGAGCCGCGCGAGATCGCCGCGGCGGCCGTGTTCCTGGCCTCCGACGACTCCTCGTTCGTCACCGGCAGTTCGATGATCGTCGACGGCGGCTACACCGCGGGCCGCCAGCACGGCATCGTGGACATGCTCGGCCTGGGCTTCGATCCCCAGACCTGACGACGCGCGGACCTGGCTGGCCCATCCTGATCTCACGCTGCCGGCACTCACCGGCGTGGCATGATTGTGGCATGAGTCGCACACGCCTGAGTACGACAGTGGACGCCGACCTCCTCGCCAGCGCCCGCAAAGCGTCCGGGAAGCCGGACTCAGCGCTGATGGACGAAGCCCTCGCTGCGTTGCTGGCCCGCCATCGCGCGGCCGAGGTGGACGCCAGTTACGCGGCCTACGACAAACACCCGCTCGACGAACCCGACGAGTGGGGAGACCTGGCGTCGTTCAGACGGGCGGTCGCAACCTCGTGACCGACCTCCCCGCCCGCGGCGAAGTGTGGTGGTGTGAGATGCCGGCGATCGGCCGCAGGCCCGTCGTCGTTCTGTCTCGCGACGCCGTCATCCCGCGTCATCGCCGCACGCTCATCGCCCCGTGCACGACCACCATCCGCGACCTCCCAAGCGAAGTTGTCCTTGAGCCTGGAGACGACCCAGTGCCACTTCGCTCGGCCGTCAACTTGGACTCAATCGAAAGCGTCTCAGTCGCGATCCTCGTCGAACGCCTTGGACGGCTGGCCGATGCCCGGATGCGCGAGATCTGCGCCGCCCTTGCCGTCGCGGTCGCCTGTTCAGCCTGACCGGGTCAGCCCTTGACGTAGGAGAACTTCTCGCAGACCAGCCCGTCGCGGAAACGGACGACGTCGACGCCACGGACGTGGCCCGGGTCCGCACCGGCCCAGTCGAAGCGCCAGCGGACGACGGCGCGGTCTCCGGAGACGAAGGACTCCTCCTCGGTGAAGGTCATCCCCGGGGTGCCCATCACTTCGGTCCAGGCCGTCCGGACGGCGTCGCGGCCCTCGTGGCGCTCACCGTCGGGGGCCGGCGACGTGGTCTCGAAGACGATGTCGTCGGTGACCCACGTCAGTGCGGCGTCGAGGTCGCCGGCGCCGAAGGCGGCGTTGAACTGAATCAGCGTCTTGTGGGTGGTGCCCCACATCTGGTCGCGGCCGACGCGGGCCAGGAGATCGTGTTGGGCGTCGCCAGTGGGCGGGCAGCGCGCCGAGATGACACCACCGTCGCGGTACATCTCCTCACGGTCCTCGAACCAGTCCGCGATCGCATGCACGAGTCCGGGATCCATGCGGGTGTCGCCGCCAGTGGCCACCGCCGTGTCCCAGCCGTGGACGAGGTTGTCGGCAGCCAACTGCATGGCGTACTCCGCCTTGGGTGTCTCGCCGAAGGACAGGACCACGGTGCCGCCGTGGGGCAGCTGAGTCGCCACCGACGCGATCGCCGCCCGGGCCGCCGCCAGGGCCGACCCGATGGGGTCATCGCCGAGCACATCACCCTCGAACCGGTCACCGACCTCCTCAATGGTGGCGCCCTCCATGAGCGGGGCGGTCCACAGGTTCTCGGCGGTCACGTGATTGACCAGGTCGCGCACGGTCCAGTCGGTGCAGGGCGTCGGATCACCCCACTGGTCCTGCTTCACTGCGTTGGCCCGGTCGGCGAAGAACTCAACCGCTCGGTGATACAGCGTGTTCACGTCCATCTCGTGACCGTCCCTCGACTTCGGTTCCCGAGTGCTTCGAAGGTACTGCGACTCCACGAGGCTGGCTACCCGTCGTGACGGCAACGTTTGCGGACACGGTGCGGGCACAGTGCGGACATGGGCCTGAACAATGGAAAGAGGCCGTCTCCGATCACTCGGAAACAGCCTCTGCCCTGCGGTTATGCGATTTGTAGCGGGGGCAGGATTTGAACCTGCGACCTCTGGACGAGATCGGGTGTCCTGCGACAGCTACGGAGTCGGGCCGGAAGCTACCGATTCGCTCGGTGGGGTGAGGGATTCGCCCTCGCTTCCGGTC
>JBFIDC010000321.1:0-3165 GCA_041581495.1 Nocardioides sp.
CTGCCAGAACAACCAGTGGGCGATCTCGGAGCCCATCGAGCGTCAGACCCGCATCCCGCTCTATCAGCGGGCCCTCGGGTTCGGGTTCCCCGGAGTCCGCGTCGACGGCAACGATGCCCTGGCGACCTATGCGGTCACCCAGGCCGCGTTGCAGCGCGCTCGCGACGGCCAGGGCCCGACCCTGGTCGAGGCCTACACCTACCGGATGGGTGCCCACACCACGACCGACGACCCGACCCGATACCGGCTCTCGGGCGACGTCGAGAGCTGGAAACTGAAGGACCCCATCGCCCGCGTGGAGGTCTATCTCAAGCGCAACGGTCTCGCCGACGCGGAGTTCTTCGCCGAGGTGAAGCAGGAGGCCGACGACCTCGGCGCCCGCCTGCGTGAGGGGTGCAAGGCGATGCCCGATCCGCAGCCGCTGAGCATGTTCGACCACGTGTATTCCGAGATGACCGATGAGCTCGAGGCCCAGCGCCTGGAGTTCTCGGCCTACCTCGACAGCTTCGAAGGGGCGCGCTGATGACTGAGAAGATCACCTTGGCGAAGGGCCTCAACATGGGTCTGCGCAAGGCGATGGAGGCCGACAACAAGGTCCTCCTCATGGGCGAGGACGTCGGCAAACTCGGCGGCGTCTTCCGGATCACCGACGGGCTGCAGAAGGACTTCGGTGAAGACCGCGTCATCGATTCGCCGCTGGCCGAGTCCGGCATCGTCGGCACCGCCGTGGGCATGGCGATGCGCGGCTACCGCCCCGTCGTGGAGATCCAGTTCGACGGATTCGTCTATCCCGCCTACGACCAGATCGTGTGTCAGGTCGCCAAGATCCAGTACCGCAGCAAGGGCCGGGTGCCGATGCCGATGGTGATCCGCATCCCGTTCGGCGGCGGCATCGGCGCGGTCGAGCACCACAGCGAGTCACCGGAGGCGCAGTTCGCGCACACCCCCGGCCTCAAGGTCGTCGCCTGCTCCAACCCGGTCGACGGCTACTGGATGATCCAGCAGGCCATCGCCTGCGACGACCCGGTGATCTTCCTCGAGCCCAAGCGGCAGTACCACGCCGACAAGGCCGAACTCGACGACACGATCACCCCCGACCCGTTGTTCACCTCGAGGGTGGTTCGCGAAGGCAGCGACCTGACCCTGTTGGCCTACGGCCCCACGGTGAAGACGGCCCTGAAGGTGGCCGAGGCGGCGAGCAACGAGGGCCGCTCACTCGAGGTGATCGACCTGCGCACCCTCTCGCCGCTCGACATGGCGCCGGTGCTGGCTTCGGTCGAGCGGACCGGGCACGCGGTGGTGGTGCACGAAGCTCACGTCAACCTCGGCATGGGCGCCGAACTCGCCGCGCGGATCACCGAACGCTGCTTCTACTCCCTGGAGGCTCCGGTGTTGCGGGTGGGCGGTTTCGACACGCCCTACCCCGCTTCGCGGATCGAAGAGGACTTCCTGCCCGACCTCGACCGGGTGCTCGACGCCGTCGATCGCTCGCTGGCCTACTGAGGAGATCGAGATGGCTGAGTATTTGCTGCCCGACGTCGGCGAGGGTCTGACCGAGGCCGAGATCGTGGCCTGGAAGGTCAAGGTCGGCGACGTCATCGCCGTCAACGACATCGTGGTCGAGATCGAGACCGCCAAGTCGATCGTCGAGTTGCCCTCGCCCTATGCCGGCACGGTCACCGCGATCCTGGTCGACGAGGGCGAGATGGTCGCTGTCGGAACGCCGATCATCGCGGTCGGTGACCCGGCGGAGGCCAAGACGCAGAGTCCCGGTGACGCGGAAGGCCCCGAGTCGTCCGACATGGACATCGACCTGTCCAACCCCGCCGCGTCAGGTGGCGGTGAGGGTGAGTCCCTGGTCGGTCGCAACAAGGCCGACCGCGGCCCCACCCGGCGTCCGCGACGCGTCGCCAACGGCACGTTGGCCACCCACATCCAGGCTCAGGCCTCCTTCGAGACCGGCCTGGCCTCGCCGCTGGTGGAGGCCGCGGAGCCCGAGCCCGCGGTGCCGTCGACCTCGGCTCGCTCGCTCGAGCCCGCCCAGGCGCGCGTGCTGGCGAAGCCGCCGGTGCGCAAGTTGGCCAAGGATCTCGGCGTCGACCTCGCCACCGTCGTCGGCTCGGGCGAGGGTGGCATCGTCACCCGCAGCGACGTCGAGTCCGCTGTCGGCGGAGCAATGCCGACGCGCTATGCCGATCAACCCGGCGCCAGCGTGGGCCCGATGGCTGGGGCGCGCGAGACGCGTGAACCCATCAAGGGCGTGCGCAAGATGATGGCCGGCGCGATGACCTCGTCGGCGTTCAGCGCCCCGCACGTCACCGAGTGGATCACCTTCGACGCCACACGGACGGTGGAGTTCGTCGAGCGCCTCAAGAAGCGACGCGAGTTCCGCGACGTCAAGGTCTCCCCGCTGCTCGTGCTCGCGCGCGCCTGCGTGCTGGCGATGCGGCGTACCCCCGAGATCAACTCCTTCTGGGACGAGGCTGCACAGGAGGTCGTCTACAAGGGCTACGTGAATCTCGGCATCGCTGCCGCGACTCCGCGTGGACTGGTGGTGCCCAACGTCAAGGAGGCTCAGAACCTCTCCCTGCTCGAACTGGCCACCGCACTCAACGACCTGACCGCGGTCGCCCGCGAGGGCAAGACGCAGCCGGCCGAGATGAGCGGCGGCACCTTCACGATCACCAACGTGGGGGTCTTCGGAGTCGACGCCGGAACGCCGATCATCAACCCGGGTGAGTCCGCGATCCTGTGCTTCGGCGCGATCAAGAAGCAGCCCTGGGTCGTCGACGACGAGGTTGTTGCTCGACACGTCACCACGCTCGCGCTGTCCTTCGACCACCGGCACATCGACGGCGAGAAGGGTTCGCGCTTCCTCGCCGACATCGCCGGCATCCTGGAGGATCCGGCCAGCGCGCTGCTCTTCTAGCCCACCAGCAGAACCGTCACGTCGCGGCCGCACTCCGAGCGAAGGTTCGCCTTCGCCGAGGGGTCGGCGGTCGCGACGACGCGGTCGGGTTGCAGATCCAGCAGTTCGCAGATGTCGACGACGGTTCCGGTCGCGCGGTAGCCCCAGTTGATGAACTCGTCCCGGTTCGTCGGGCCGTCGAGGGGGTCATAGGCGGCCAGCCAGAAGTTGGTGAGTCGGTCGTTGCCGGGGTCGAC
>JBFIDC010000322.1:0-3102 GCA_041581495.1 Nocardioides sp.
CCTCGTCTATGACGACGGCACCATCCAGGACTACCTCGACGCGACCTACGGCGAGAACGTTGTGATCGCGATCGGCGCCTTGGTGGACGTTGAGTGAGATTCACCGGGTACCCGGTGAATCTCATCCTCACCCGCGACAGCATTAGCGGGTGAGTATGAGTTTCCGCGGGGAAGCGGGCGGCGTGGGCTACTCAGCCTCTTCCAGCGTGAGGCTGATCGAGTTGATGCAGAAGCCGGGCGGCGTGGGCTACTCGGCCTCTTCCAGCGTGAGGCTGATCGAGTTGATACAGAAGCGGTCGCCGGTCGGGGTGCCGTAGCCGTCGGGGAAGACGTGCCCGAGGTGTGAGCCGCAGTTGGCGCAGCGCACCTCGGTGCGCTTCATGCCCATGGTGTTGTCTTCGATGTATTCGACCGTGTCGGTGATCGGCTGATAGAACGACGGCCAGCCGCACCCGGAGTGGAACTTGGTCCCGGACTCGAAGAGCTTGGCCTGGCAGGCCTTGCAGCGGTAGACGCCGGTGGTCTCGGTGTCGGTGTATTCGCCGGTGAACGCCCGCTCGGTGCCGGCCTGACGCAGCACCTGGTACTCGTGCTCGGTCAACTGCTCACGCCATTCGGCGTCACTCTTCTCGACGTTGTGTGTCACGGCTCAAGCCTACGAAGCAACGCAAGGGGGCACTACGGTGACGCCATGCCAAAGGCGGCCGCAGTCGAGGTGCAGGCGGGCGAGCGCGCGGTCCGCGTCTCCAGCCCGGACCGGGTGATCTATGAGGCCACCGACCGCACGGCCGAGGTGACCAAACTGATGGTCGCGGAGTACTTCGCAAGCGTCGAGGACGGGCTGATGCGGGCGTTGCGCGACCGGCCGACTGCGCTGGAACGTTGGCCCTCCGGCGTCCGGCCGGGGATGAAGTTGGCCACCGGACGCGCCGACAAGGACGCGGACGCGTTCTATCAGAAGCGGGTGCCCAAGGGCGCGCCTGAGTATCTCCAGTCGGTGGAGATCACCTTCCCGTCAGGGCGGACGGCCGAGGAGATCTGTCCGAGCGAGATCGCCGTGCCGGTCTGGTGCGCCCACATGGGCACGCTGACCTTCCACCCGTGGGCGGTGCGCCGAGACGACGTCGATCGGCCCGACGAGTTGCGCATCGACCTCGACCCTCAGGAGGGCACGACCTTCACCGACGCCCGGCGGGTGGCGGCGGTTGCCGACGAACTGCTGCGCGAACTCGGCCTGAAGGGCTTCGCCAAGACCTCAGGCAACCGAGGCATCCATATCTTTGTGCGGATCCGCCCGGAGTGGGAGTTCCTCGACGTCCGGCACGCGGCGATCGGTTTCGGTCGCGAACTCGAACGCCGCGACGAGGGGGTCACCACCGCCTGGTGGAAGGAACAGCGTGGCGCGCGGATCTTCGTGGACTTCAATCAGAACTGCCGCGACCGCACCATCGCCTCGGCCTACTCCCTGCGACCCATCCCCGGGGCGCCGGTCTCGACCCCGGTGACCTGGGCCGAGTTGACCGAGGTCACCGACCCGGGCGAGTTCAACCTCTTCACCGTCCCCGAGCGGGTCGCTGACGGCGATCCCTGGGCGAGCATCGACGACGAGGCGTACTCGCTCGAACCGCTGCTGCGCCTGTGGGAGGAACTGCCGGGCGGCGAGCTGAACTTCCCGCCGGACTACCCCAAGATGCCCGGCGAGCCCCCGCGGGTGCAGCCCTCGAAGAAGGTCGAGTCGCACTGGGACGCCGAGGGCAACCGCCTCGAAGACCGAGGGTGACGGGGCCCGCCCTGGCGCATCCCCACTGACGCCGCCGGGCGGGACCCGATCAAAGCACCAATTTGGTCTCGTCCCCCGACGAGCCAACAACACGAGATGTCCCCCCGGACCGCCCGCATGGGTACTTCGACGGTTTTGTTTCCCGTCCCCCAAATCACACCACGCGCGCCCAGGAAAATCCAGCCACGTGCTCAAACTTCGCGGCTTAGCCACGCTCCCAGGGGGCGGCGATGGGGAAGTAGGCCTCCATGAACTCCACGATCGTGCGGTCGAGTCGCTCGGCGTTGAGGGCGTGGTCGTGGTGGTCGGCGAGGCAGATGAAGTCCTGCTCGCGCAGCAATGTCTTCTTCAACTGCCAGTCCAGATCGCTGTTGGAGAGGTTCACATAGGCCCGCGGAGCGTCGGCTACGAACGCGGTGCCGGACATCAGGCCGTAGTGCTGGGCCAGAGACGAGAGCGTGGAGACATCGGAGTCGGAGCGGAACGGCGAGCGCGCCGTCGCAGCGAGGGCTTCGGGGAATCGGGCGGTGAGCTCCTCGAGCACCGAGCGGCGGTGGGGGTAGGGCACGTGAGCGAGGTTGTGAGTGATGGTGCGACCGAAGGCCTCCTGCAGGAGGCGACGGTTGTGCCAGGCCGCTTTGAGGTACGGCGGAGCGTCGGGCAGGTCGCTGAGCCCGATGGTCGTGGGCGCCATGATCGTCGCGGTCAGCCCGGCCGGGCTGAAGAACAACTCGGGCCGGACCGGGCGACCGAGGAAGAAGTCGTCGTTGAAATAGACGAAGTGCTCGGCCAGGTCGGGAATCCGATGCAGCGAACTCTCGATGGCGTGCGAGTTGAAGGTGGGCAGGCCCTCGGGCGGGAGGATCGCCGTGTGGTCGACGAGGTTGACCATCGGGTGGTCGAGGTCGAGCCAGTCGGGAACCTGGCCGGCGGTGACCAGGTGGATCCGCCGCACCCAGGGCGCGAACAGGTGCACGCTGCGCAGTGAGTAGCGCAGTTCGTTGCGCGAGATGAAGCGCGCCTGGCCGCTGGATTCGCGGGTCTGGGCGGTCGAGGCGGCCGTGGTGCCGCTGAGCGCGGCGAGTCGTTGTTCGCGGGCGGCGTTCCAGACCGGGTCGCTGCCGTCGACCCAGGTGTAGACGACGTCGATGGGGAAGGTGACCTCATCGACGGTGGGTTCGTTCATCACGGCCAGCGTGCGGACGGGCACGCCCTCGACGTCGGCGTCGACCCGCTCGGCTCCCCGCGGGATCCGCTGGCTGTAGGGGTTCAGCCGAGGCGCGACGAGGTCGCCCTCGACGTCGGTCTCCCAGAACTCCACC
>JBFIDC010000323.1:0-3097 GCA_041581495.1 Nocardioides sp.
GGGCTTGTTCTCGCCGCGGATGTAGGCGAGTCGGTGCGGCGTCCACAGTCGTTCGAGATCGTCTGGGACACCGATCCCGGACTGGATCACGGGCTCGCGGGGCGAAGGGGCGGTCATTGAGAGCCCACCCTATGGGAGTGGACGGGACGACCGGGCCGGTCAGCACTTGGCCTTGTAGTCCGAGCCCTTGACTCCGGCGTCGAGGGACGCGGAGGAAGCACTCTGGGCGCTCACCCACAAGTTGCGACGCTGGGCCACTCGGACGCTGAACTTTCCGGTCACGAGCGGACGCCATTCCCTCGGAGTCACCGGGACGTCTTCGGTCGTCGTTGATCCCGCCTCGGTATTGGTGACATAGATGCGGTAGCCGGTTGGGCTGGGGCCCGACGGCGATGCCCACTCGATGTAGGCGTCGCTCCCCGCGCCCGTGACGCAGGTGACGCCAGTGGGCGCGGCGAGGGTTCGTCCGACGAAGGCACCGCTGGTCATGGTGGCTCGGTCGTCGAGCAGGGCGAAGGTGCCGAGCACCGCTCCCCCGCTGCCCGCGACCAGCACGGTCAACACCACCGAGGCCACCAGGATCGAGACCAGTCCGATGCGGGGTCCCATGTGGCGGGGTCCCATGTGGCGGCGACCCTTGGGAGGTAGGTGCACGCCGCGGCGACCCGAGGTCCGGGCGGGTGGCTGCAGCCCCCTGCTCTCCGTGGTCAGGAGGAGCAGCATCAGGAACCACGACACGAGGGCCACCAGCCCCGCCGGCGTGAGGGCGCGTGCCACGACGTAGCCGAGATATGGGGCCGAGACGAGCACTCGGTCAGCCGAACGCACGGTGTAGACCTCGGCGTCCGGGGCACCGTTGGCGTCGCCTCGAAGCAGAAGGCTGGCCTCGTCTCCGCGCACCGTGGCGGTCACCACCCGGTGCGTGATCTGCATGCCGTCGGCGGAGCGGACGCTCACGACGTCGCCCGTCTCGATCTCCTCGGCCGCCACCGGGCGCGCGATCGCCAGCGCCCCGGTGTGGATCTGCGGTGCCATCGAACCGGATCTGAAGACCAGGAACCGCACATCGAAGGCCAGCACCGCGATGCCCGCAGCGATGGCGACCAAGCCCAGGATCGCGCCGATCCACAGCACGATCTCACCCATGACCCGGGGCACCTTGGACTGCGGCCTCATCGCGACGTCGGTCTCTCTCACGCCGTGAGTTGCCGAGCGTTGAACAAGAAACTGGCGGTCATGCTCTGCCCCTGCAAGGTATTGGGGGCGCTGCTGTTCAACCTGGCAACGAAGCAGACCGTTTCGGTGACACCCGCGGCGAGCACCCTGTCGGTGGCGAAGGTCGAGGAGGTGCCGGTGAGTGTGGTGCCGGTGCCGTCGGTCGGCGTGGAGCCGCCGCAGGACCCGACTCGGTTCCCGTTGGCCTCGGTGCCGGCGTTGGACGCCGTCACCCCGAAGTAGACGGCGAACTGCATGCCGTTGGCTACCGCGAGGGCACCGCTCCCGGTTCCGGTCAAGGTGTATTTGAGTCCGGTGGTCCCGTTGTTCTTGACCGGGAAGCTCACCGCGTAACTCTCGGCTGGGACCAGGTTGGTCAGCGCGAAACTGCCGTTGGTCCACGTCCCGGGGTTGTTGGCGGTGCCCGGTCCGACCAGGTTGCCGTCGAGCGTGATGTCCAAGGTCCCTGTCGCGAAGGTGCCGGTCTGCATCGTGGCCGCGTCGGTCCACGCCGCGAAGGTGCCCTTCACGCTCATGCCAACGGCCAAGATCGCCACCGCGGCGAGCCCCAGGATCGCCCGGATCCGGAGCCGGCTACGAGCGGGCGCGATCTCAGATCTGTGTGTGGCCATGGTGAGACTCCCAAGGGTCGGGTTCGTTGTCACGTTCGCTGCGGCGAGCGCCGACGAGCAGAAACAGGCCCAGGGCCATCAGCAGGACGCCAACGGGGAGGACGAACCACGGCACTGTCGTACCGGTGTCGGGCAGTTCCCCGCCGGGGTTCTCCGGACCGTTTCCCGGACTGCTCACGCTCGCGTCGGTCAGGGTCACGAGCAGGTTGAGATCGGCGGAGCGCAGCATCGTGGCCCTGGGTGCCTGGGGCGACATCCGAACCCGGATGGTGATCCGGGTCTGACCGTTCGCCGCCACCGTGAGGTTGTCGACCACGCTGGTTTCGGCGATCCCCGAGATCGAGCGCCACGGCCCGTCGCCGGCCCGCGACTCGATCCGCAGGAACTCGGTGTCGAGACCCATTCGCCTGCCAGGGATCAGGACGATGGACAGGTCACCGGGGCCCCCCGCCTGGTTGCGGACCCAGAAATGGCTGCGTCGCACATCGCCGGGCACCCACCGGGTCGCCGGGTCGAAGAGCGGATGGGCGAGCGAACGATCGAAGTGAACGCCATCGGCACTCAACGCGATCTGATGACCCACTCGGTCGCTGCCTTCGGCGGCCGCGGGCACGGCCCCGACACCGAGGAGCAGCAGGGCCACGAGGGCGCCGAGGACGCCGAGGGAGGTGCTCATGCCGCGACCTCCTCGGGGATGGATTCGGGTTCAGGGTCCTGAGCCCGCACCGGACGACGTCGCTGGTTCCCGATGAGCATCGGACGCGCGAAGGCGAAGGTGGCATAGGTCAACAGGAGCCCGGCCACGATCTGGATCAGTTGCTCTCGCTGCGCCGAGGTCAGCCAGCGAGTCACGTGTCCCAGCCAGGGCACGGCGTACCAGAGTTCGCCGCGAACCTGCTCCTGGCGCACCCACACCGCGTCCGGCACGTTGTTGGCATCGCCCTTGGTCTGCCACTCCACGCGGCCCGTCAGGTCGCTGCGGACCTGAACGACCCGGTGCGTGACGACCTCAGGTTGGCCGGACTTCAGTTGGTAGGTGATGACATCGCCGGTGCTGATGTCTCCGGTGTCGGCCGGCCTGATCACCACCATGGTGCCGGGTGGCAGGTTCGGGGTCATCGAACCGGTCAGGACGGTGTAGGGCGTCGCCCCGGCAATTCGGGGAATCAGCAGCCCCACCGCGAGCGCCGCCAGGCAGGTGCCGACGACCAGCCAGGCGGCCAGTCGTCGGCACCATGCCAGAGCGCTCA
>JBFIDC010000324.1:0-3067 GCA_041581495.1 Nocardioides sp.
CCAACACCAAGGGCGGCGTCGACACCCGCACGGTGCTGCGACTGGATCCGAGGCTGGCTCCGGTCAAGGTGGCGGTGCTCCCGCTGAGCCGCAACGCGGACTTGTCGCCGAAGGCCAAGGATCTCGCCACCGAGTTGCGACGCAACTGGACCGTCGACTTCGACGACTCCGGCGCCATCGGCCGTCGCTACCGGCGGCAGGATGAGATCGGCACTCCCTACTGCGTCACGGTCGACTTCGAGACCCTCGAGGACCATGCCGTTACGATCCGCGATCGCGACACCATGGCCCAGGAGCGGGTCTCCCTCGACGGCATCACGTCCTACTTCGCCGAGCGTTTCGTCGGATGCTGAGCGCTCTCCCGATGGCAGACTGACCCCGTGAAAGGCTCCGTGCGCAAGTCAGTTGTGGCCGTGGTGCTGGGCATGAGCCTGGTCGCCTGCTCGGGAGGGTCGGATGACCCGACACCCGAGACCAGTGACTCCACGAGCGGGTCGGCGGGCTCGACCCCGAGTTCGGGAATCAGCGAGGGGCCGGAGTTGACCCCGCCCGGCTCCGAGTTGGGCCTCGGCGAGACCGCGACGGTCTCCTACGAGGTCCGGCAGGGGGTCGAGGCGCTCCTCGACATCAAGGTCACCCGCCTGGAGAAGACGAGTTTCAAGAAGTCGTTCTCCGGCTGGGACCTCAACGCGTCGATCAAGAAGACCAAGCCCTACTTCGTCCGCGTCACGATCACCAACCTCAGCGAGACCGACCTCGCCGAGAGGCCGGTCCCGCTCTACATCGTCGATGGCAACGACACGCTGATCGAGGCCACCAAGTTCAAGAGCAAGTTCAAGCCGTGCACCCCGAGCACGTTCCCCAAGAAGTTCGGCGAGGGGGCAACCGCCAAGGTCTGCTTGGTCTATCTGGCTCCCGACAAGGGCGACCTCACCGCGGTGAGCTTCCGCCCGACTCAGGAGGACCTCCCGATCACCTGGACGGGCAAGCTCAAGACGCCCCGGCCGATCAAGAAGGCGAAGAACCAGAAGAACCAGAAATCGGGCACGACCGACAGTTGATTTCGGTCGCGACCGATCTCCCCTGAGAATGGTCCGATGAGCCAGATCGCCGAGGGGAGCCAGCGCCGAGAGGTCGGCCTGACCCTGGGCTCCCTCCAGGTCGCCACTCCCGTGGTGCTGGCGCCGATGGCCGGCATCACCAACGCGGCCTACCGCCGGCTGTGCGCCGAGCAGGGCGCGGGGCTCTATGTCTGCGAGATGATCACCAGCCGCGGGCTCGTCGAGCGCGACGCGACCACGATGGGGATGCTGATCTTCGACGAGTTGGAATCGGTGCGGTCGGTTCAGCTCTATGGCACCGACCCGGTCTATGTCGGCAAAGCCGCTGAGATCCTCTGCGCCGAGTACGGCGTCAACCACATCGATCTCAACTTCGGGTGCCCCGTCCCGAAGGTGACCCGCAAGGGCGGCGGTGGAGCGCTGCCCTGGAAGCGCGGACTGCTGGGCCGGATCTTGGAGGCCGCCGTCGCCGCGGCCACCCCCTACGACGTCCCGGTCACGATCAAGACCCGCAAGGGGATCGACGAGGACCACCTCACCTATCTCGACGCGGGCCGGATCGCGCAGGAGTCCGGCTGCGCCGCCATCGCACTGCACGGCCGCACGGTGGCCCAGGCCTACTCCGGGCAGGCGGACTGGGAAGCCATCGCCCAACTGGTCGACCACGTGGAGATCCCGGTCCTGGGCAACGGGGACATCTGGGAGGCGGCCGACGCGCTGCGGATGGTCGAGCAGACCGGTGCGGCCGGTGTTGTCGTCGGACGCGGGTGCCTGGGCCGACCATGGTTGTTCCGCGACCTGGCCGCCGCCTTCGCTGGTGACCAGGTGTCCACCTTGCCCACCCTGGGCGAGGTCAGCGCCATGATGCAGCGTCACGCCGAACTGCTGGCCCAGAACATGGGAGAGGAGCGGGGCTGCAAGGAGTTCCGCAAGCACGTCTCGTGGTACCTCAAGGGATTCGGAGCCGGCGGTGAACGGCGCCGCGCCCTGGCGCTGGTCTCATCGCTTGACGAACTGCGTGGCCTGCTGGAGGACCTCGACCCTGCCGAGAACTTCCCCATCACCGAGCTCGGCACCCCCCGCGGCCGCCAGGGCTCGCCGCGGGCGCGGGTCGCTCTGCCCGAGGGCTGGCTCGAGGATTCGGATGGTTCCGCCGTGCACATCTGCGAGGACGCGACTGAGGTCACAGGCGGCTGAGCGTGACCCGGGCGGGGCGCGGGGCGTTGTCCACAGGTGATCAGCGACACGTCCTCAAACGGGTGTGGGGATTAGTCGCCACCCTTCGTGTGTGGTTCAGTCGATGATCGTGCCCGGCGCAACCCGTCGTGCCAGACCATGTCAGCAACAGCAAAGGATCAGCGCTGTGGCCATCCAAAGCCACAAGCGGGACACCAATGCCCGCTTCAAACCACGTGCCATCACCATTGCGGCACCCCTCGCCTTGACGGCGACCCTCTCCGCGGTCAGCCTCGGCGTACTCCTCAGCGACCCCGTCGCCACCACGGCGACCTCCGATGTTTCGGCATCCACCGCACTCTCGCAGTCCCTCGCGCAGGCGCTGCCCCAGCAGGCTTCTCGCGACGAGTCGGTGACTCGATCCTTCACCCGAGCGGGCTCGGTTGAGTCCAAGGCGACCAACGCGCTGTCGAAGAGCGCGATTCGCAAGGCGATCAAGGGTGCCGACACCACCTTGTATGCCACCGCCGACCTGAACGTTTGGACCGAGCCGGGCAAGAAGGCCGAACGCGACGGTGAGATCGAGGCGGGCAAGAAGCTGCTGGTCACCGGCCGCGAGATGTGGGGCCGTACCGAGGTCGTCCTCGGCGGCGCTTCGCGTTGGGTCACCAGCGGCTACCTCAGCAAGAACGAGCCGCCCGCGCTCGGCGGAGCCTGCACCAACGGCACCTCGGTCGCCGGCGGCGTGAGTTCCTCGATCCGCGCCATCCACGCTGCGGTGTGTGCGAACTTCCCCGAGATCGGCGTCTACGGCACCCTGCGCGGCGGCG
>JBFIDC010000325.1:0-3060 GCA_041581495.1 Nocardioides sp.
CTCGCTTGATGTCCCACATCAGCAGGTGCGGGTCGAGGTCGGCATCGCCGAGTTCACCGATCCAGCGAGTCCCCCAGATTCCCAGCGCCATCACGATGGGACGCAGGTCCTCACCGCTGGGGGTCAACGAGTACGACGGCTGACCAGTGCCCTGGTCGCGATGCACCAGTCCGGCCCGTTCGAGCGAGGTCAGCCGCTTGGAGAGCAGGGCTGGTGAGATCCGGGGGTTGCCACGACGAATCTCGTTGAACCGACTGCTCCCCGCCATGAGTTCACGGATCACCAGCAAGGTCCAGCGCTCGTCCAGGACCTCCATGGCCTTGGCGACCGGACAGAACTGTCCATACCCCGACATCGAGCCTCCTCCCCTGGGCGATCACCAGTAGACGCCCTAACGGACCCGAGCACCAGTACGGATTCAGAACCGCGCTCGCTACACATCGGTCACTGGTTCACGGCCCGGGGCTCGAGCAGGCTGCGTTCAGACCAAAGCGGTCTCAAGGTCACCAGGAGGCACCGTGACAACGACAGCCATCGACGACACCGAACTCAAAGCCCGCCACCGCGCCATGTGGGCCCTTGGCGACTACCCCGCACTGGCACACGACGTCATCGGTGCGCTCGGCCAAGAACTCGTCGACGCCTGCGGGATCATCGCCGGCGAACGCGTGCTCGACGTGGCTGCGGGCAGCGGCAATGCCTCGATCCCGGCGGCCGGCACGGGAGCCGAGGTGGTCGCCAGCGACCTGACCCCAGCCCTCGTGGAGGCAGGCCGCGCGACATCTGTCGGCCTGCCCATCACCTGGCGCGTGGCCGACGCCGAGGCGCTGCCGTTCTCGGACGGGGAGTTCGACCACGTCATCTCGTGCGTCGGGGTGATGTTCGCACCGCATCACCAGGCTGCGGCCGACGAACTGATCCGCGTGGCCCGCCCCGGCGGCAACATCGGCCTGGTGAACTGGACGCCCGAGGGGTTCATCGGCGAGATGTTCGCGACGATGAAGCACTTCGCTCCTCCCCCGCCTGCAGGGGTGCAGCCACCACCACTGTGGGGCTCCGAGGCCCACGTCGGCTCCCTGTTCGGGGACCGGGTGACCGAACTCCAGTTGGACCGCCGCACCTGGCGCGTCGACCTGTTCGGGTCGCCGAGCGAGTTCCGCGACTACTTCAAGACCCGCTACGGACCGACCATCTCGGTCTATCGGTCCAACGCTGAGGACGCGGAGCGGGTCGCCGCGCTCGACCAGGCGCTCGACAGCCTCGCGGAGCGGTACGGCGCGGCCGACGGCTCGATGGAGTGGGAGTACCTGCTGGTCAGGGCGACGCGCGGTTAGGCGAGCAACTCCGCCAAGCGCCGGACCTCGTCACCCGAACCACAGCTGAGCATCAACGTGGTCACTCCGGTGCCCTCCCAGGCCTGGACGGTGTCCTTGACCTCGGCGGCGGTCCCGATGATGTGCATGTCGTTGACGAGTTCATCGGGAATCAGTGCCGTGGCGGCGTCGCGGTCGCCGGCCAAGAAGTGATCCTGCACCTTGCCGGTGATCGCCTCGTAGCCCATCCGGTCGAAGACGTGCTTGTGGAAGTTCTGGTCCTTGGCGCCCATGCCACCCATGTAGAGGGCCACGATCGGCTTCATGCCGTCGATGACGGCCTGCTTCTCGTCGGCGTCCTTGACGATCTGGACGTGGCAGGTCGCCGCGATCTCGAAGTCGTCACGGGTGCGCCGCGCCCCGGGGCGGGCGAAGCCCTCATCGAGCCACGGTCCGTACATGGCGGCGGACTTGGGCGTGTAGAAGATCGGGATCCAGCCGTCGGCGATCTCGGCGGTCTGTGCGACGTTCTTGGGGCCCTCGGCGCCGAGCCAGATCGGGATGTCGGCACGCAGTGGGTGGGTGATCGGCTTGAGCGGCTTGCCCAGTCCGACCGAACCCTCGCCGTTGAACGGGAGCGGGTAGTGAGGCCCGTCGTTGGTCACCGGCCCCTCACGCCTGAGGACCTTGCGGATGATGTCGACGACCTCGCGGGTGCGGGCGAGCGGCTTGCCGAACGGTTGGCCGTACCAACCCTCGACCACCTGCGGACCGCTCACGCCCATCCCGAGGATCATCCGGCCGTTGCTCAGGTGGTCGAGCGTCAACGCGTGCATGGCGATCGAGGTCGGCGCGCGGCCGGACATCTGCACGATGGAGGTGCCGAGCCTGACCCGTGAGGTCTCCCGGCCCCACCACGCCAGGGGCGTGAACGCATCCGAGCCCCAGGCCTCGGCGGTGAAGATCGCATCGAAGCCGGATTCCTCGGCCGCCGCCACCAGTTCGGCGTGGTTGGTGGGCGGTTGGGCCTGCCAGTAGCCGAGTTGAAGCCCCAGTTTCATCTCACGTCTCCTCTAATCACTTGCCACACATTAGAACGTGTTCTAGTTTTGCGCTATGTCTCGCACGTTGTCGGCGCCCATGACCGTAGCGTTCGACTACACCCGTTCGACCGGCCCCGTGCTCGGTCGCTTCCTCGCCGGGCTGCGCGATGCCCGAGTCGTGGGCGGGCGTACGTCGGAAGGCAAGGTCGTGGTGCCCCCGCCCGAGTACGACCCGATCACCCATCAGGCGATGGAGGAGTTCGTCGACGTCGCAGACGTCGGCACCGTCACCTCCTGGACCTGGGTGCCAGAGCCGGTCAAGGGTCAGCCGCTCGACCGACCCTTCGCCTTCGCCTTGGTCACCCTCGACGGGGCCGACGTTCCACTGCTCCACGCGCTCGACGTGGCTTCGGTAGCCGAGGTGTCCACGGGGATGCGCGTCAAGGTGCGCTGGCGCGCGGAACGAGTCGGCGACATCACCGACATCGAATGCTTCGAGCCGGGCGATACCTCCGCGGAGGTCTCCACTGGCTCCACGGGCGATGGTGCCGCTCGCGAGACCGTCGACCCGGTCACCGGCATCGTGGTGCCGATCGAACTGGACTACCTCTATGCCGCCTCGCCGGAGGAGTCGCTGTTCTACAACTCGCTCCAGGAGGGCAAGCTGGTCGGCCAGCGCTGCCCGACCGGCGAGAAGGTCTACA
>JBFIDC010000326.1:0-3037 GCA_041581495.1 Nocardioides sp.
TCAGTTGCTCGGTACGGGCGCGCTCTCGCGCGGTCGGTGCGGAGGTCATCAGTGCGGCAAGTCCCAGCGCCACGGTGAGGACGAGCAACTCCCCAAGAACCAGGTGAGCGAACCGTCGTCGAGGTACCGGGGTCCATCCGGTGGGGCGCGACAACAGCCCTGCCAGAGCAGCGGCCAGGCGGGGGTGTACGAGCAATGTGGTTCCGGCTGCCACCGAGAGGACGACGACGATCGCTCCCGCCTTGCCGAGAGTGGCCAGCCCATACATCGTGCTCGTGGCTGCCTCGAAGTCCGGAACCTGCCGACCTGCCAGATAGACCCCGGTGGCGAGGAGGATCATCGATGAGAACGCCGCCAGGGGGCTGAAGGCGCGCCAGGTCTCCGCGAGCGCGACTCGGGCCGGCTCGCCTGATGTCATCGCACGCCACAGACAGAGCACCAGCACCAGGAGTCCGCCCGCCCAGCACCCCACGGCGACCAGGTGCGCCGCGCTCGCAACGATCGCCAGCTGCGGATCCCGAGCGAGGTCTGCTGAGTGACCGGCAGCAGCGTCCACCGCGGCGAGGACCACCAGCGCCGATCCGGCGAGTGGGCGTGGCCACCGAGCACCGCGACGACGGGCCAGCGAGGCCAGGGCCACGCCCGCAACCAGCAGGCACAGCGTGTGCACGATCCACAGCGCCCCCCAGCGGGTCCCGAGCAGCGTCTCCAGAGACGCGTCGAGCCACGACCCGACGGGCTCGCGTGCCCTCGGGGTGCGGGCGAACGGCGTCACCAGCGCGGACACGACACCGAACCAACATGCCCACGACCCGATCCGCAGGGCACGGGCAGTGACCGACCTTCCGTGCTGGGTGCGGTCCAGCACGCGCCCCGTGACCACAATCACGCCGATCGCGATCGATATCGCAAGCAGGTCGACCGCACGGGAGATCAAGGTGGGCCAGCCGGGCCAGGACGAGGCCGCGGAGGGGAACGCATCCGGTCGGATGCCGGCCCCGAAGAGGACCGACCCCGACGAGGTATGGCCGTCCTCCGAAGACAAGGCGTGCCAGTCCAACACATAGATGCCGCGCTCGAGGGGCGGGGTTTGGAGCCGCAGGAAGCCGTCTCTCCCGTCGCTGCCCGGTTCGACGGCGACCTCGATCGGAAGCCCGTCCACGGTGTGCAGCAGGAACCGGCTCCCCCGCGGCTCGATGGCTTGGGCGAACCACAGACTGATATCGGTCCGCCCGACCTCGACGCGACCGCTGTCCGGCGGATCGCTGCGCACCAACTCGCTATGCGCCGAGGCAGGCCCACCGAAGCCGACGCCGGCGAGGATGCCGAGGAGGCCGGCGACGACCAGCAAAGAGAGTGTCTGCCGCAGGCTGGTCATCCCTGGACCTCGATGTGCTCGAGGCGCGCATCGCCGACGACCATCGTCACCAGGGATCCGCGCTGAAGTGCGGATCGGGTGTTCGCCAGGAGGAAGAAGTACTCACCCCCGAGCTGAAGTTCGTCGCGGTGATGGGGAGGTGAGGACATGATCAGCGTGGCTCCGGTGGCCTCGTCCACCAGGACCGGCAACTGGTCCTCCTCGTGCATGACGTCATCGGCCTTGTCCGGGTCGCTGACCTGAAGCTTCAACTCGATCAGGCCGCCTGCCGCGGTGACGGCGATCAACTCGACCCCGATCCCGTATCTGGCTGACATCTCCTCCGAGCTCACCGCCGTGGTGCCATCTCGGATGTCTGCGGGATGGCGCCACTGCGTCCAACTCAGACCGGCGGCCAACGCGACCGCGACGATCACGCTCACCACACGTCGACCTCGACGCGAACGCTCACCATCCGACGCCGAGGTTCCGAGCGCGACCGGCTCGGGGACCTCGGTCAACGTCGTCTCAGAAGACATCGATCGCGTCCACATCCAGCTTGCCGGCGAGCAAGCCGTAGGCAGATCCGTCGTAGTAGGTCGTCCAGAGGTTCCGGTTGGAATAGACCACGTCCTCATCGGCGACCCTGCCCAGGTCGCCCAGGTTGGTGTCCGCCGCAAACGAGAGGAAGAAGTGGCGGGCGTTGACGCGGTCGTAGCCGTCGACGTCGGCGCTCGGGGCGATGCCGTGAGCACTGGCGTCGTAGACCCGACGGAACGAGCGCCCGTTCCAGCTATAGATGTCGGAGTCGTCCCCGGTTCCCCCGACTCCCGGCGGCCTCCGGTTGCCGGTCGTGGAGAAGAACAGCTTCTTCCCCGAGATCGCCAGTGCGTCGATGTCGAGGGCCCCCGGGCGCAGGCCGTGTGCGGTCCCGTCGAACCAGACCTTCCAGGCCTTTCCGTTCCACAGGACCACGTCCTCGTCCTGCACCTTGCCGAGGCCGGGCAGCCGAGTGGTGCGGGAGAAGGAGACATAGAACCTCGAACCGGCCCCTCGATCGAAGGCATCGACATTGGCCCCGTTGGGGACCCGGTAGGGGGCAGCGGAGAGATCCAGGGATCGGCTCTGCGCCGCGCCGTAGCCGCGATAGACGTCGGAGTCGTCGGAGACTCCAGCAACACCCGGCGGGTTGCGGTTCCCGGCGGTGGAGAACATCATCCTGGCGTTCAACTGCACCTGGGTGGTGACCGCCTTGCTCCAGTTGCCCGCCTCGTCGCGGGCCCGGACCCAGATGGTGTTGTCGCCGGGAGCCAGCGCACTTGCCGGCACCGTTGCGGAGAGGTCATAGCTCGGACCGGCGCCGGTGACTTGCATCGGATTGCCCTTGCCCAGACCCGGGTTGGGCCCCACCCACCATTCGGCGGCGGTGATGGCGGTCTCTTGGTCGGTGCCGGTGGCCGTGAGGGCAACGGTTTCCGCTCCGCCGGTCGGGTTCGGGCCGACCGCGACGTTGCCGGCTGTGGGTCGGATCTTGTCGATCAACAGCGTGGTCGAGGAGGTCGGCCCCCAGTTCCCGGCCGCGTCCTTGGCGTGGACATACAGCGTGTGCACGCCGTTGGTCATCTGCCTCACCGTGGCCAGCGGGATGTCGATGTAGCCTCCCTCGGTCGTGTCGCTGAA
>JBFIDC010000327.1:0-3023 GCA_041581495.1 Nocardioides sp.
CTCGACGAGGCGCACGGCATCCAGGTCGCCAACCAGATGCGCAACGGCAAACTGGTGGTCCTGGAGACCTCGACCTCCACGGTGCGCACCCTGAACATCAAGACCGGACGCTGGCGGACGATCGCCCGCCTCCCCGGGTCGATCCCCAACTACGCCACCTGGGGCCCGGGCGGGGTGCTGCTGGTGACCGACTACGGCGCCGGCCGGATCTGGAAAGTGAACCGACGCGGCAAGGCCAAGGTCTGGTTCAGTTCGCCCGCGCTGCAGGGCGCCGCCAGTTTCGGCACCACGGGCATCGTCTTCCGCAAACGTGAGCGGGATCTGCTGATCACCCAGCAGACCACCGCCGACGGCGGCGGGGTCACGCCCACCCAAGGCTTCCTGTATCGGTTGCCGATCAAGCGCGGTGGTCGACCGGGTGCGATCCAGACCCTGTGGACCTCCCAGCCCACCGACCTGCCCGACGGCATCGGCATCGGGCGTCGCACCGGGCACGCCTACGTCGCGATGGCCGGGCTGACCAACCAGATCGTCGAGATCGACCTCGAGACGGGGGCCGAGGTCGGCCGCTTCCCCGACGCGCCGCTCTCCGGTGACAACGGATCATCGATCCCGTTCGACACTCCCTGCAGCGCGACCTTCCTCGGGAGCAGCGTGCTGGTGGCCAACCAGTCGGCGGTCCAAGAGGACGCGAGCCACCAGGCCATCTTGAAGGTCTATGTCGGCGAGAAGGGGCGCAAGCCGTTCCTGCCGCGGCGGCCGTTCCTGGCACAGTAGGACCGTGGCCGGCACCCTCGACACCCTCGTCGAGCAGGGCCTGGTCGCGCCCGACTGGGCTGCCGCGCTGGCGCCGGTCGAGGATCGGATCGCCGAGATGGGTCGGTTCCTGCGCGCCGAGATGGCTGCCGGTCGGCCCTACTTGCCGAACGGCGATCGGGTGCTGCGCGCCTTCGCGCGGCCACTCGCCGAGGTCCGGGTCCTGATCGTCGGCCAAGACCCGTACCCGACACCCGGCCACCCGATCGGGCTGAGTTTCGCGGTCGATGCCGACGTCCGCCCGCTCCCCCGCAGCCTGGCCAACATCTATCGCGAACTCCACGACGACCTCGGCATCACCCCGCCCGAACACGGCGACCTGTCGGCCTGGGCCGATCAGGGCGTGATGCTGCTCAACCGGGTGCTCACCGTGCGACCCGGCGCCCCGGCCTCACACCGCGGCCAGGGCTGGGAGGACGTCACCGCCTGCGCCATCGACGCCCTCGCCGCCCGCGGCGGGCCGTTGGTGGCGATCTTGTGGGGCCGCGACGCGCAGAATCTGCAACCCAGGCTGGGCGGGGTCCCCGTGGTGGCCTCTCCCCACCCCTCACCGCTCTCGGCCAATCGAGGCTTCTTCGGGTCCCGGCCGTTCAGTCGGGTCAACGCGGCACTGGCGCACCAGGGCGGCCCACCCGTCGTCTGGGACCTCCCCAGGTAGTCGCTTGTAGCCCCGCCCGCGGGGAGTAGCGGCGGGGGGAACAAAGTTGAATCAACAATCATTGACTTTGGTATGACCACCTCGCGCATGCCGGCCCTCTATCTCGGGCACGGCGCTCCGCCGTTGTTGGACGACCCCGTGTGGTCGGGCCAACTTGCGGCCTGGGCGCAGGACCTGCCCCGACCGACCGCGATCCTGATCGTCAGCGCGCATTGGGAGTCCGCACCGGTATCGCTGTCAGCGGACACCTCCGAGCTGGTCTATGACTTCGGCGGCTTCGACCCGAAGTACTACCGAATGACCTACCGAACTCCCCCGGCCACGGCACTGGCCCAGCGGATCACCGCGATGATGCCGGCCAACGAACCGGTGCATCAGCACGCCAGTCGTGGCCTCGACCACGGCGCCTGGGTGCCGCTGAAATTGATGTTCCCCGAGGCCGACATCCCGGTCCTTCAGATGTCGTTGCCGACCCACGACCCGCAACGCCTGCTGGCATTGGGCGAACGCCTGCGCCCGCTCCGCGACGAGGGCGTACTCATCATCGGGTCGGGGTTCCTCACCCACGGACTGCCGTTCCTGACCGAGTTCCGCATCGACGCCGAAGCGCCCGGCTGGTCGCGCGACTTCGACGCTTGGGCCGGCGAGGCGATGGCCCGCGGCGACGTCGACGCCTTGGCCGACTTCAAGTCCCAGGCGCCCGGACTGCCGTACGCCCACCCCACCGTCGAGCACTACAGTCCGCTCTTCGTGACGCTCGGCGCCGCCACCGACCCTGCCGAGCCGGGCCTTCAGGTCATCGACGGCTTCTGGATGGGCCTGTCCAAACGGAGCCTTCAGGTCGCCTAGATTTCTTCAAATCTTTTCGCACAGATGTTCGAATAGTGAGACGGCGGCCATCAATTGTCGGTGGTCGCGGCTTGGCTATTCCTATGACCGCAGCGGCGCTGGAAGACATGGGCGAAGACGAGGTTCTCGCCCATGCCAGCGAGCTCGCGCAAACACTCGTTGAGGTGGAATCGGGGCTGCTCAAGGTTGCCTATCAGTGGGCTGTCATCAACGACCCCGACCGCCTCGATGAGTCCGAGTCGGGGAAGCCGGGTCGGGAGAAGGCGCGGATGCACGGCGGGGCCGGCACCCCGTGGGTGATGGAGTTCGCGGCCGCGGAGTTGGGGGCCCGGATCGGGCGCACCACCTATGCCGCCTCAGCTCTGATGGCCGACGCGTTGGACCTGCACCACCGGTCCCCGCTGTTGTGGGAGCGGGTCCAGGCCGGTGAGGTCCGCGCCTCCTACGCCCGGCACGTGGTCGCCAAGACCCGCGAACTCGACCGGAATGAGGCCGCCTACGTGGATGCGGCCGTTGCCGAGTCTGCGGACGGGCGGATCCCGTGGTCGCGGTTCGAGATGCTGGTCGAGGCCAAGGTCGCCGCCGCCGCACCCGAAGCAGCACGGTTGAAGGAAGAGCAGGCGGCGAAGGCCCGGTTCGCGAAGAAACTCCGCGCCGAGGCCAACGGGATGGCCAGCTTCCTGATCCGCGCCGACGTCGC
>JBFIDC010000328.1:0-2917 GCA_041581495.1 Nocardioides sp.
CTGGCACGCAGGATCAGCAAGGAGTCCGGGGGCGGCGAAACCGTCTATGGCTGACGACTTCGCGGTCACAGTCAGTGCCGGGTCCTTGCGTGCCGACCCGGCCGACGGCTTCGTGGTGCCGCACGCCTGGACCGATGCCGGGGTCGTCGTCGCCGCCCCCGGGACCGGAGCCCACCTGTTGCACACCGCCGTCGCGACCTGCGTTCTCAACGACGTCTACCGCGAGGCGCAGGGGTCCGGCCTCGACGTCGCTGGGGTCGCAGTGGTCGCCCGAGGCGGGTTCGACGCCGCGTGGGTCTCGACCGGCATCGCCTACGACGTCGAAGTCGACAGCCCAGCCGACCACGCCACGGTTCAGGCCCTGCTGGCGCGCGTCGACGAGGTCGCCGAGATCCCCAAGACACTGCGAGCCGGAGTTCGGGTCGGCCGTGGCTAACATCCACACCTCCCGTCGAGGTTCGCGCTATGGCCGCTACCAGGGCGGCGACCCGCTGGCGCCTCCGGTCGACCTGCGTGAGGCGCTGGACGCCATCGGTGAAGACGTGATGGCCGGCTATTCACCCGAGCGAGCGATGCGCGAGTTCCTGCGGCGAGGTGGCAGCGACCACGCGGGGCTCGACGACCTCGCACGCCGGGTGGCCGAACGTCGCCGCGAGCTGACTCAGAAGCACAACCTCGACGGGACGTTGCAGGAGATCCGCGAACTCCTCGACCACGCCGTGCTCGAGGAGCGCAAGCAACTGGCTCGCGATGTGGAGATGGACGACGGCGACCGTGCGCTGCGCGAGATGCAACTCGAGGGCCTGCCGCCCAACGCGGCATCTGCGGTCAGCGAACTCTCGTCGTACGACTGGAAGAGCCGCGAGGCTCGCGAGAACTACGAGAAGATCAAGGATCTGCTGGGGCGAGAACTCCTCGACCAGCGGTTCGCCGGCATGAAGCAGTCGCTGGAGAACGCGACCGAGGAGGATCGGGCCGCGATCAACGCCATGCTCGAAGACCTCAACGAACTGCTCGAGAAGCATCGACGAGGTGAGGACACCGCCGAGGACTTCGAGCAGTTCATGGACAAGCACGGCGACCACTTCCCCGAGAACCCGCAGAACATCGACGAGCTGCTCGACGCGATGGCGCAGCGGTCCGCGGCCGCCCAGCGGATGCTCAACTCGATGAGCGCCGAGCAGCGCGCCGAGCTGATGCAGCTCTCGCAGCAGGCCTTCGGCTCGCCGGCACTGATGGAGTCCCTGGCCCGGCTCGACGCCAACCTGCAGAGCCTTCGACCCGGTGAGGACTGGTCGGGTTCGGAGCAGATGGAGGGCGGTGAGGGCCTCGGCCTGGGGGACGGCACCGGTGTCTTCCAGGACCTCGCTGACCTCGATGACCTCGCCGACCAGCTCAGCCAGTCCTATGGCGGGGCCCGGATGGACGACCTCGACCTCGACAAGCTCACCCGGCAACTCGGCGACCAGGCCGCCGTGGACGCGCGCACGTTGAAGGACCTCGAGAGGGCGCTTCGCGACAGCGGGACCCTGCAGCGGGGCACCGACGGCAACCTGCGATTGACCCCCAAGGCGATGCGACAACTCGGCAAGGCGCTGCTGCGTGATGTGGCGGACAAGATGTCGGGGCGTCAGGGGCAGCGCGACCTGCGTCGGGCCGGTGCCGCCGGTGAGCCTTCGGGCGCGACTCGCCAGTGGGCCTTCGGCGACACCGAGCCCTGGGACGTCCCACGCACCATCTCCAACGCGGTGATGCGCTCTGCCTCAGAGGGCGCTGGCCGGTCGAGTAGCGAGCGGCAGGGAGCGTCGTCGCGACCTCGGGTGCGCCTGACCATCGAGGACGTCGAGGTTCAAGAGACCGAGGCCCGCACGCAGGCGTGTGTGGCACTGCTGGTCGACACCTCGTTCTCGATGGCGATGGACGGACGCTGGGTGCCGATGAAACGCACGGCGCTGGCCCTGCACACGCTGATCAAGTCGCGCTTCCGCGGCGACGCACTGCAGTTGATCGGCTTCGGCCGGCACGCCGAGACGATGGACATCGAGCACCTGACCGCACTGGATGCCAAGTGGGACAAGGGCACCAACCTGCACCACGCCCTGCTGCTGGCCAACCGTCACTTCCGCAAGCACCCCAACGCCCAACCGGTGCTCCTGATCGTCACCGACGGAGAGCCGACCTCGCACCTGGAGCCCAACGGCGAGGTCTACTTCAACTACCCGCCGCACCCGATGACCGTCGCCTACGCGGTGCGTGAACTCGACAACGCTAGGCGGCTCGGCGCGCAGACCACGTTCTTCCGCCTGGGGGAGGACCCGGGCCTGGCCCGGTTCATCGACTCCATGGCCAACCGTGTCGAGGGTCGTGTGGTTGCCCCCGAACTCGACGACCTCGGCGCCGCGGTCGTCGGCTCCTACCTCGGGTCCCGTGGCTCTCGTGGGGCCTCCGGCGACGCGATGCCCTATCGCGGCGGCTACGGCGACCTGTTCGGCGGCCGGGGGTTCTGGGTCGGCGACTGAGCTTCGCTCCTAGGGTGGGCGGGTGGCCGAGCCGACGCTGAGCATCCTTGCTCTGCTGGTGCTGGCGGCCTTGGCGGCCGGGTTCGTGGATGCCGTCGTTGGTGGCGGCGGGCTGATCCAGTTGCCAGCGCTGCTGCTCGGCCTCCCCAATGCCTCGCCGGTGCAGATCCTGGCGACCAACAAACTCGCCTCGATCTGTGGGACGTCGGTGAGTTCGGCGACGTACTACCGCCGGATCAAGCCCGACCCGCGCACCTTCCTGCCGCTGATGGCCATGGCGTTGGCCGGCGCGGTGCTCGGTGCCCTGGGGGCCTCCCATATCCCGCGCTCGGCCTTCGAGCCGATCGTCTTGGTTGTGCTGATCGCGGTGGGCGCCTATGTGGTCCTCAAACCGGATC
>JBFIDC010000329.1:0-2915 GCA_041581495.1 Nocardioides sp.
CAGGGTGCTCCCACGTGCGCTGCGGCGTGAACTCGCCCGCGCGCTGAAGGGTGACCGCGCCGGTTGGCGTGGTGCCCGCGGGATCGTGACCTGTGCGCTGACCACAGCCGCTTGGTATGCGCGCAGTCGTGTGCGCGCACCACGGTTGGGGGACCGATGAGGATCCTCCAACTCGCTCAGTTCTATCCACCCGTGATCGGCGGCGAGGAGCGCCACGTGCGCAACCTCTCCACCGCCCTGGCCGCCCGCGGCCATGACGTCCACGTGGCATGTCTCGATACCGGGACCCCGTCGGTCAGCGACCCGGGCGTCACTGTGCACCCCCTGCCCAACGTGGGGGCGAAGGTCCCGGCGTTGTATCCCACCGCCGATCGTCCGCTGGCGTTGCCGGTTCCCGATCCGATGACCTCGCGGGGGTTGTCACGGGTGCTGCGCGAGGTGCGACCCGATGTGGTGCACGCCCACAACTGGATGATCAACTCCTACCTCCCGCTGCCGACCGCGCGGCACCGGCCGCTGGTC
The DNA here is from genome assembly GCA_041581495.1 of Nocardioides sp. Classification (GTDB taxonomy): domain Bacteria; phylum Actinomycetota; class Actinomycetes; order Propionibacteriales; family Nocardioidaceae; genus Nocardioides. The sequence continues at coordinate 523 of JBFIDC010000329.1, forward strand.
TATTCCCTGCACGACTACAGCCACGTGTGCGCGACCAAGCGACTGATGTTCGAGGACCAGTTGTGCTCGGGGCCGCAGGTCCGCAAGTGCGCATCGTGCGCTTCCGACTGGTACGGCGCCGGGCGGGGCCAGGTGATCTGGTCGATGGTCAGGGCCGGGCGGCCGTTCCGCAACCGGGTGGCCGACCTGTTCACCCCGGTCAGCAGTTTTGTGGGCAAGGCCAATCAACTCGACGAGCAGGGTGTGCCCTGGCAGGTGGTTCCCAACTTCGTCCCCGACTCGTTGCTCGATGCCCGGTCGTTGCCCCGGGATCCCGCGCTGCCGGCGGGGGACTACCTGTTCTATGCCGGAGACCTGTCCGAGCAGAAGGGCGTCGGCACCCTCATCGCGGCCTATGCGCGACTCGATGCGCGGACCCGGCCGGGGCTGGTGCTGGTCGGCCGGCCCTCCATGGACCTGAGTTCACTCCCCGAGGGCGTGCGGGTCGAGGACAAGTGGGAGCACCAACGAGTGCTCTCGGGGTTCGTCCATGCCCTCGCGGCGGCGTTGCCGAGCGCGTGGCCGGATCCGTGCCCGACCACGGTCCTGGAGGCCATGGCCGTGGGTGCGCCGTTGGTGACGACGCCGATGGGTGGGATCGCCGACATGGTGGCTGATGAGGCGTCCGCGTTGGTGGTGCCGGCCGGCGACGTGGCAGCCACGACGGCCGCGTTGACCCGGATGATCGCCGAGCCCGCCCTGCGCGAACGACTGGCCAAGCAGGCCGGCGTCGAGGTCCGCCGCTACCTGCAGAGCGCCGTGGCCGAACAACTCGAGGGCATCTACGACCGCCTGGTCACCGAGTACGACGGGCGAGGTCTTGTCTGAAGACCTCGGCGTATTCGGTGAGCGCTTCGCGCCAGTGCCGCATCACGTCGAGACCCAGTTCCCGGAGTCGGGCGTTGTCGAGTTGCTCGGAGGCGGGACGCTGCGCGAAGTAGGTCTCGGCGAAGTGATCGGAGGTGACGGGGAGTACCTCGACCTCACCGGCCAGTCCCAACTCCTCGACCAAGGCGCACGCCACGTCGTAGCGACTCCCGTGTCCGTGACAGGTCTGGTTGAAGGTCCCGGTGACGTCGGCACCGGCCACCCGCAACAGACCCTGAGCGAAGTCGTGTGTGTAGGTGGGACTGCCGAGGCGATCGGTGACGGCAAAGATCTCGCGGGCACCGTCGGTGATCTGGCGATAGACCTTGTTGATGAACTTCTTGTCCAGGTCCGGACCACCACCCATCATCCAGCCGGGACGCAGGACGATGTGCCGCTCGACGTTCTGCTGGACGAACTCCTCACCGAGGAGTTTGGTCTTGGCATAGACGGTCAGTGGGTTCGGAGTGTCCTCGTCGCTGTAGACGTCCTTCTCACCTCCGAAGATGCCCGCGGTGGAGATGTAGACGTACGGCACGCCGAGGCGGTTGGCCAGCAGGCCGCCGTTCTGGGCACCCTGGGCGTTGGAGGCGTGGGCGGCCTCCGGGTTCTCCTCGCAGAACTCCAGGTCGGTGAACGCTGCCAGGTTGATCAGCAGGTCCGGTTCGAACGATTCGACTGCGCGTCCGAAGGCTTCCCGGTCGGCGACATCGACCTGTTCGAGCCAGGGCTCACGCGGCACCAGGTCGCTGGCCTGCACCTCGGCGACCTCTCGGCACGCCTGAACGACCGCTTCGCCGAGCATGCCGCCGGCTCCGGCGATATAGATCCTCGCAAAATCACCCATAGGGCTACCAGCATGAGGCAGGCGGCATGAGCCTCGATGGTCGCCCCGCCGTGACCGTGGCGATCTGCACCCACGCCTCGGAGCGGATCGAGGACTTGGCCGCCGGTCTCGCCGGGGTCGCCGAGCAGACCCTGGAGCCAGTCGAAACCCTGATCGTGGTCGACCGAAATCCGGAGCTCGAGGCTGAGGTGCGGCGGCGTTGGCCCGAGGTTCGCGTGGTCACCAACACCGACCACGGCGGTATCGCCGGCGCCCGCAACACCGGCCTGGGTGCCGCGACGGGTGAGGTCGTGGCGTTCCTCGATGACGACGCGGTCCCTCATCCCGATTGGTTGGCGCGCCTGGCCGAGCCGTTCGCGGATCCGACGGTGCAGGTCGTGGGTGGCTGGGTCGAGCCGGCCTGGGACCAGGAGCGGCCGCAACATCTGCCACCCGAACTCGACTGGCTGGTCGGGTGCTCGCACCGCACGCGACCCGACGCGGTCGCCGACGTACGCAACGTCGTAGGTGCAAGCCTGTCGCTGCGGCGTGGCTTGATCGAGAGCGTCGGTGGGTTCGACCAACGGGTCAGCAGGCGCGGGGACGTCCCGTTGGGGTGCGACGAGACCGAGTTCTGCATCCGGGTGGGGCAGAAACTGCC
>JBFIDC010000330.1:0-2817 GCA_041581495.1 Nocardioides sp.
CCCGTCGACGAGCGACTCCAACCCGCCGGCGCGGCTCTGGACAGCTACCTCCAGCCCTACATCTCCAGTGGGCGCGATCCGCTGACTCAGGTGCGGCTCCTGGCCCGCTATCTCCAGAAGAACGGCCGCTACAGCGACGGCGCCGGCGCACTCAACGTGCCTCCGGGACACGACATCGACCGGCTCGCCGAGGCGTTCGTCGGCGGGGGCCGGATCGTCGGCAACGACGAGCAGTACGCCGCGTTCGTGGCGCTGGCGGCCAACCGCCTCAAGGTTCCGGCCAGGGTGGTGGTGGGAGCCATGGCCAAGGACGGCAAGGTCAAGGGCCGCGACGTGATGGCGTGGGTCGAACTGCGCGTGCGTGACGGGAGTTGGCGGATCTTGCCCACCGCCACCTTCATGTCCAACCGCAAACCGAAGCGGGATGACGAGCCGCCCCAGTCGCTCGCGGAGTTCGTGGCCGCTCAGACCCCCAAGGATCCGATCGAGAATCCGGAGTCGCCCGAGCAGGTGCCGTTGCCCGATGACAGCGGGCTCGATCAATCCTCGAAGACCGAAGAGACGGACTCCACGCTCCCGATCGGCGGCCCGCCCCTGGCGCTCCTGGTTCTAGCCCTGGTGCCGTGGCTGATCCCGCTGTCGAAGGCGGCGCGACGCGGCTACCGACGTCGTCGTCGGCGGCCCTCGACCGCTGTCGTGGGGGCCTGGCGGGAGTTGCTCGACCTGGGGGCCGATCTGCGCATCTCGACCCGCCCCGGCGCCACCAGGCAGACTCAGGCGGCTGACCTGGGGATCGACCCGGCCCTGGCCTCGCGCGCCGACGATCTGGTGTTCGCGCTCGGCCCTCCGGACGCGGCAGCGGCGGCGGACTTCTGGCGTGACGCCGACCGTGCGAGACGGGGTCTGTTGAAGCAGAACTCGCTTCCGCGTCAGATCCGGGCGCAGTTCAGCCTCGCGTCGTTGGCGCCCAATGTGCGCCGACCACGATTTCGGGCCAGGGTAGGGGCGACATGACCGACCATCTGCCGCAGCGCGTTCGTGTGGAACGCCGCCTCGTCGACGAGAGCGAGTCGCGACGTGCCAACGGGCCCGACTGGGACAGGTACGCCGACGAGTACCAAGCCACCCATGGCGAGTTCTTGGGAGACATCGGGTTCGTGTGGGGCCCCGAGGGCTTCACCGAGGCCGAGGCGGGGGTCCTGGGTGACCTTGCGGGCCGTGACGTGCTCGAGGTCGGCTCGGGTGCCGGGCAGTGCTCGCGCTGGGTGCGCAGCCAGGGAGGCCGCGGCTACGGTCTCGACCTCTCGCTTCGCCAACTGCAGCACAGTCGCCGCATCGATGAGGCGACCGGCGTGGCGGTGCCCTCGGTTCTGGGCACGGCGACCGCACTTCCGTTCCGCGCTGAATCCTTCGACATCGTCTTCTCCTCGTTCGGCGCCTTGCAGTTCGTCAACGACATCGACGTCGCCGTGGCCGAGGTGGCCCGGGTGCTCCGACCCGGAGGAAGGTTCGGATTCTCCATCACCCACCCCACCCGGTGGTCCTTCCCCGACGACCCGGGGGAGGGTGGTCTGACCGCCACCTCGTCGTACTGGGACCGCACTCCCTATGTGGAAGTCGACGACGCCACCGGACGGGTCGCCTACGTCGAACACCACCGCACCCTCGGCGACTGGGTCGGACTCCTGGCCTCGGCCGGGTTCCGGCTCACCGACCTGCTCGAACCGCAGTGGCCTGAAGGCCACGATCGGGTCTGGGGCGGCTGGTCGGCGCTGCGCGGCAAGTTCACCCCGGGGTCGGCCATCTTCGGGGCCACCCTGCTCTAGTGCGACCTAACCGGGTCGTCGTGCCGAAGGCGTCAGGGGCCCGATGCTGATCTGGGTCACGCACAAGGGGTCCGAATCGGTGGGCAGGGTCATGGCGAGACTCGTGACGGAACTGACGATGACGAACTGATGCCGTGAGATGGCGCCCGGTTCGGTCGCCGCGAGCCTCAGGTCGGTCTCGGTCTCGTCGAGACGCACCGTCACCGGTGACTGCGTCCCCGAGATGTAGTCGATCTGGACGATCCATTCGAACTCATAGACCGAGGCCGTCAACGGCACCCTGACGGTTCTGCCCGGCTCCAACAGGTAGCCGCAATCGGGCTGTGGGCCGGGCGAGATGCTGGTGCTCACGGGGGAGGCGACCTCGCCCTGATAGAAGCGACCATCGCTGCCGGCGATCAACAAGCCGTCCTGGGTGGGTGCGTTGAACTCCAGGTCGAGGTCGAGAGGGCTCAACAGGTCAGAGACATTGGCCCGGCCGAACATGAAGACGGGATCGATCACGTTGGCCGGTGCCACCGAGTCGTACACGCCGACGCCCTCGAGTTCTCGAGCGTCCGAGACGAGGGCATCGACCCACGGTTTCGGACTCGAGTCGCGGGTCTGGTTCCACGTGTGCGCGCTGACGGCCAGCGCAACGCACGACACGACCACGGCATAGCCACCGACCACGCGACGCAGCTGCGTGGATTGATGGTCGGGTTCGGTCCGAAGCGGGGTCACCAAGAAGACGACGACCAGCAGCAGAACCGGAAGGACGTCGCACAGGTAGCGGCCCTCATAGACCGCGGCAACGCCGAAGTCGTCGTACCTGCTGCTGAAGAGAACGGTCCCCCAGGAGACGAGGGCATAGGTCGCGACCAGCCCGAGGGCGGGTGCGGACCTGCTGCGAAGCCGCAGTGCCATGACCACCGCGGCCAGGGCCGAGACCGCGAGCACCAGGGCGAGCCAGGTTGGCGGAGACTGCAGGCGGCCGTAGGCGTCCGAGACC
>JBFIDC010000331.1:0-2778 GCA_041581495.1 Nocardioides sp.
AAGGAGGAGGCGGCCGCGCGGAACTCGTCCCAGTTCGAGGCCTGGTTGAGGTCGAAGATGGCGTCGGCTGTGCGACCGGGGGTCAGCGCCGTCCACTTCAGGGCCAGGGCGTAGTCGACGTCGGTCTCATCCGCTGCCGCACGATCCACCGGCGCCACCTCGGCCACCTCGGTCAGGTCCTCCGAGACGTCGGAGAGGAGCGGGCCGTGCGCGGTCGAGCGAACGGTGATCACCTCGTCGTCCAGGCCGCGCACCTTGATGGTCTCGGTGCGGGTCTGCAGCGACCTCCAGTCCTCGCCGTAGCGCCATCGGGTTCCGCGGACCTGCTCTACATAGAGGTCGGTCACGTCGGGTCCGAGGTTGGTGAACCCCCAGGCGATGTCGGCGTTGTGGCCGATGATCACGCCCGGGACACCGCTGAACGTGAAGCCCGAGACATCCAGCGGGCACTCCGGCGAGACCGTGCGGCAGTGCAGCCCCATCTGCAGCCAGATCCCCGGCATCCCGACCCCGAGGTGCGGATCGTTGGCCAAGATCGGCGCCCCGGTCGCCGAATGGTCACCGTCGACCACCCACGAGTTGCTGCCCAGCGCATCGCCGCGACCGAGGAACGACGGCAGCGCGTCGAGGCCGGCACGGACCCGGCCCAGGACGTCGACCACCGCGGGTTCCCCACGCCAAGCCGCGCGCTTGGGTTCCCGGGTGCCGCCGCTGGTCGCGTCGGGTTCGAAGACCCCGTCGATGACCTGGCCCTGCGAGAGGATCGGCTGCCGAGCCAACTCGTCGTAGGCCGGATAGATGGTCGCGGTCCGCTCCGGTCCCACCGCCGCCAGTGACAACGACCGGTCGATCTCGTCGCCCATGTTGCCCCGCAGATCCCACGCCATCGCCTTCAGCCAGGCCAACGAGTCCACGGCCGACCACGGTTCGGGCCGATAGCCCAGACCAGTGGCGTTCAACACCGAGTAGGCGAACGAGATCTGCGAGGGCCCACGATCCTCGAGGTAGGCGTTGACGCCGTCGGCATAGGCCTCCAGCGCGACGCGCGTCTCGGGCTTGAGCAGCGCGAGTTCTTGTTCGGCCACCCGGCGCCAACCCATGGTGCGCACGAAACGGTCGCTCTCCAGCGCCGGTTCGCCGAACAGTTCGGCCAGTCGGCCGGCGGTCGCGTGCCGGCGGATGTCCATCTCATAGAAGCGTTCCTGGGCGTGGACGAATCCCTGCGCGCGCATCAGGTCGCCGATCGAGTCCGCATAGATCTGCGCGATCCCGTGGGCATCGCGCACCACGCTCACCTCGCCCTCCAGCCCGCGCAGTTGGGCTTCGCCCTCGACCTGCGGGAATGGACGCCGCACGAGCACGACCGTGGTCACCACGGCGGCCACCATCGCCAGGACCACGACCATCACGACGTACGTCGACCAGCGGGCCAGGCGCGGCCACCCCCGCAGGGTGCGCCACGGGCCCTTGCGGGACCGGCCGCTCTGGGTGACTGCAGCCGCTTCAGGCGCCCCGGAGTCATCGGGTGCGGGAGTGGTGATCGTCATGGTGACCCTGATTGTGCCGCCGTCGTAGAATTGGCAGTCAAGGCTGGTGAGTGCCAGCCTTGCGGTCAGCATCTCCCGCGAGACCCAGCAAGCCCGGAACGAGGATCATTCGTGCCCACCTATCAGTACTCCTGCACCGAGTGCCAGCACGCCTTCGAGCAGGTGCAGTCGTTCACCGATGACGCGTTGACCGTCTGCCCCGAATGCCAGGGCAAGCTGCGCAAGGTGTTCAACGCCGTGGGCGTGGTCTTCAAGGGCTCGGGCTTCTATCGCACCGACAGCCGGGCCAAGGACTCCGCGAGCGTCCCGTCCTCGTCGAAGTCGAGCGACTCGTCGAGCTCCTCCTCCGACTCATCCTCGTCCACGTCGTCGGGATCCGAGTCCGCCTCGGGTTCGAAGTCGTCCTCGTCGAACGGTGGCTCAAGCAACTCAGGAGACTCGGGGAGCAAGAAGCCCGCCGCCGCGTCGTCCACAACCTCGGGGTCCACCAGCTCGAGCTGACCTTTGTGGAGAGCCGCGGCCCCGGCGCCCCGGGGCTCCTAGGTTCGAGGGATGTCGCCTCCTCCGGCCACCGGCCCCTTCGGCGGGCTGAAGACTCACACCGTCGGTGACCTCCCGGGCCGTCTCAGGCGAGGCATCCTGCGCCGCCGACGACTGCTGGCCGCCCTGCTGAGCGGGATCGCGGTCGCCACCAGCATTCGGGCGCTCGCCCCGCCTCCCGAACCCTCGGTCGTGGCGCTGGTCGCGGCGCACGATCTGCCCGCCGGCACCACCTTGGGCGCCGACGACGTCCGCGCCGTGGCGTTCCGTCCAGGCACCGTGCCCGACGGCCTCGAGCCCGACCCCCAGGGACGTATCCTTGCCGCCCCAGTGCGACGCGGCGAGCCCATCACACAGACGCGACTCGTCGACCCGAGCCTGACCGCCGGCCTTCCCGGCGTGGTCGCCGCGCCGGTGCGACTGCCCGACGCAGCGATGGTCTCGTTGCTGCGGGCCGGCGACCGGATCGACCTCTTGGCCGCCGATCCCCAGGGCGGCCCACCCGAGGTCGTCGCGCACGCCGCTCGGGTGCTCGGGCTGCCCGCCGCTACGGTCGGCGACCCGCTCCCCGGGCGGTTGGTGCTGCTGGGCCTTGATGCTGCCGAGGTGCCTGTGGTTGCTGGGGCGTCTGTGACGCACTTCCTCAGCGTCGCCTACTCCGGTTAGCCTGCAAGGGCTCAGGTTCAACCAA
>JBFIDC010000332.1:0-2776 GCA_041581495.1 Nocardioides sp.
ATCTTGGCGGTTCCTACACTGTGAGCGGCGGCACCGGCACCCGCGCGGTGACCGCACGGGTGTTCGGGCCCTTCGACACGGCATCCACCTCATGCTCCGGCACGCCAGCGTTCAGCGACGCGTCGTCGATCGAGGCCGACGGGACGCGGCGTCTGCCGATCTGGCCTCCGCAACGTTCGGGCTACTACGTCTGGGAGGTGGCCGTCGGCGGCAACCAAGGCAGCGCCGCCGCTCGCGTGTGCGGTGCCGCGGTTCGGGTTCGCACACAGGCCGGACTCACCCAATCCCGGCCGGCGGATGAATGTTGCCACCAGGTCGCCGTCGGGGAGGGGTTCCGGGTGCATGTGCGCAGCACCGGTTTTGATCGGGCCGAGACGCACACGGTGACCTCGAGGCTCTATGGCCCCTACTCGGCACGGGACAAGGTCTCGTGCGGGGCCGGCAAGCACCTCGGCAGCAAGGACGTCACAGCCAACCTCTCCGGCAACAAGGAGTTCGACATGCCGGCGGTGGTGATCAACGCCTCGGGGCGGACCGGTTGGTACGGCTGGAAGTCGACGTTGTCGACCGGGACGCTCATCGTGGGCAAGACGACCGGATGTGGGGTCGTCTACCAGGTCACGGGGTAGGCCCGCCACCCTCGACATAGGCGGGCGCCGAACCGGAGAGGTTGGCCAGGGCGGACCGAATCCGGTGCGTGGTGATCTCGGCGCACCGCTGTGAGACCTCCTCGAGGGTGCAGAAGGTCGCCGCCTTGATCTCGCGCTCCTCTCGGACGATGGACTCGGCCAGCGCCGGATCGTGGGTGCCGCCGTCGAAGACCAGGCACAGAGCGTCGTCCCATCCGCTCCAGGGAGGCATCCAGTCGGTCAGCAGCAGGGGGCCTGCGGTGATGTGGATGCCGAGTTCTTCCTCGACCTCACGGCCGGCGGCCAACTGAGGCGATTCGCCGACCTCGACGACGCCACCGGGCAGGTCCCAGTCGGTCTTGTAGGTGAGTTGGCACAGCAGGACCCGGTCGTCGTGATCGCGGATCAGCAACTGGCTGATGGCACGTTTGCGGGGGAGGAACGAGTTGAGGAGGGCCCGGAATCCTTCTGGCTGGTGGGCGGGCAGGTCATCACGCAGGCGTGCGTAGACGATCCGATCCACCCGACTGCCCTCGACGGTGACACCGCGCATCACGCCCTCGCGCCGCATGCCCGACCAGATCGCGTTGCGCTGCCCGTGACTGTCGTCCGGGTCGACCCAGGCCTCGACCCGGTGGTGGGTGGCCAGAGCCTCCTCCACCTTGGGATGCACGTGCTCCAGTTGCGCTTCGATCGACCACGAGACCCGAGCGATGCCGTCGGCCACGGTCAGCACGAAGATGGTGGGCTCGCTCACCCGATCAGGCTAGCCGCGGCTGCCGTACAACCGCGCTGCCCCGCGGAAACTCACGCTTGCCCGCTAATCCTTCAGCGGGGATGGATGAGATTCACCGGGTACCCGGTGAAACTCACTCACCGCGCCCGAAACCAAACCGTCGCCAACGGCGGCACCACGACCTCGGCGTGGGCGGGTTGGCCGTGGTGCTCGCCGGCCACAGCGGTGATCCCCCCGAGGTTCCCGACCCCCGAGCCGGTGTAGGACTCCGCGTCGGTGTTGAGGATCTCGTCCCATTGGCCGGGGGAGGGGAGCCCGAGACGGAAGCCCTGGTGGGGGATGGCGGCGAAGTTGGCCACACACGCCAGGTCGGGGGTGCCCTCGAAGCCCCTCCTGACGAACGTGAACACGTTGCGGCCCGCGTCGTTCGCATCGATCCAGCCGAAGCCGTCTGGATCGCTGTCGCGTTGCCACAGCGCCGGCGACTCGGCGTAGGTGCGGTTGAGGTCGCGAACCAGTGACTGCACACCACGGTGCTCTGGATGGTCGAGCAACCACCAGTCCAACTCGCGAGCCTCGGCCCACTCCGACTCCTGGCCCAGTTCGCAGCCCATGAAGAGGAGTTGCTTGCCCGGGTGGGCCCACATGTAGGCGAGGTAGGCCCGCAGACTGGCCAGTTGTTGCCAACGATCGCCCGGCATCTTGCGCAGCAAGGACCCCTTGCCGTGCACCACCTCGTCGTGGCTCAGTGGCAGGACGTAGTGCTCGCTCCACGCATAGACCAGCGGGAACGTCATCTCGTGATGGTGATGGGCCCGGTGCACGGGGTCGCGGGCGAGGTAGCCGAGGGTGTCGTGCATCCAGCCCATGTTCCATTTGAAGCCGAAGCCGAGGCCCCCGACGTCGGTCGGCCCGGTGACTTGCGGCCAGGACGTCGATTCCTCGGCGATGGTCATCGCGTCCGGGACTCGCTTGTAGACGGTCGCGTTCATCTCCTGGAGGAACTGCACGGCCTCCAGGTTCTCGCGGCCGCCGAACTTGTTGGGCGTCCACTCCCCGGGCTCGCGGGCATAGTCGAGATAGAGCATCGAGGCCACACCGTCGACCCGGAGGCCGTCGGCATGGAACTCCTCCAGCCAGTACAGAGCGTTGGCATACAAGAAGTTGCGCACTTCGTTGCGGCCGAAGTTGAAGATGTGGGAGCCCCACTCCTTGTGCCAGCCGCGCTGCGGGTTCGGGTCCTCATACAAGGGCGTGCCGTCGAAGCGCGCGAGGGCCCATTCGTCGGTGGCGAAGTGGCCGGGCACCCAGTCGAGGATGACTCCGACCCCAGCCTGGTGCAGACGGTCGACGAGCAGGCGGAAGCCGTCGGGGTCTCCGAACCGTGAGTCGGGAGCGAAGTAGGAGGTGA
>JBFIDC010000333.1:0-2743 GCA_041581495.1 Nocardioides sp.
GCATAGGTCGCGACCAGCCCGAGGGCGGGTGCGGACCTGCTGCGAAGCCGGAGTGCCATGATCACCGCGGCCACGGCCGAGACCGCGAGCAGCACAGCGAGCCAGGTCGGCGGAGGCTGCAGGCGGCCGTAGGCGTCCGAGACCGCGGTGAACGGGCCACCGATCACGGCGGGGAGGGCCACGCCGGTCGCCGCGTCGGAGTAGAACCCGGCGATCTCGGTGAGGGTGCGCCCGCGGGGGAACTCGTTGGGGAAGGTGTCGAAACTCGCGCGCCGAGGAACCAGGACGTAGACCGCCAGATAGCCGAGGCTCACCAACCCGGCGGGCCACAGGCAGCGGAATCCCAGACGCATGCGCGCGGCGAGGTGACCCGGCGCGACCATCAACGGCAAGAAGGCCAGCGGGATGGCGATCAGGATGGCCTTCTGCCAGAACAGCAGCCCGATCAGGAGGGCGATCGCGATCCCGGCGATCTCGATGACGCGCGGGCCGCGGAGCAGGCAGCGGGCCAGCAGCCAGACGCAGACACCCGAGGCGATCTGCAAGGGGAGGTACTGGAGGCTCGCGGCCCACCACAATCCCAGCGTCATCTCCACCGAGCCCAGCCCGAGCAGGACCAGCACGAACAGCAGTCGCAGCCGCTCGCCGAACAGTTCGCGCAGCGCCAAGCCCCAAGCCACCAGCAGGCCGACCGTCATGACCGAGGTGCTCGCCATGACCCACGTGTAGTCGAGCGGGGAGAGTGCGGTGGCCACCCAGACCAACGCGAACCCGGCCGGCATGAGGTGCGAGTTGTAGTCCTGGATGACGAAGTCGAGGAAGGGGGTCTCGCCGGCAGCGCCGAGATAGACCCAGTCGTCCTGGAAGAACGACCACGACGAGGTGGTGAGGACCCTGAAGATCACCGCGCCGGCGACAACTATGAACCAGCCGATCGTGAACGGACTCCAGGTGCGGTCGGAGCCGGTGGTCACGGGCCGCTGGTGATGACGCGTCGGCGGCTCAGGGAGAACCTGCCGACCAGGTCGCCCAGGGGCTCGACGGAGCGCCCGAGTGCGTCGACCGAGGTTGAGAGGTCGGGGATCAGCTCGGCCAACTGCACCAGACGCGGGCGGATGCTCTCCAAGGTGTCGCCGAGTTCGATGAGTTGGTCGAGGGTGCCGCCCTCGGCGAGCAACTTCTCGATGAAGCCGTCGTCGGTCAGCATTCGCTCGGCCAGCCCGCCCGGAGCCAGGACCGTGTCGAGCACGCCGCCGGGAACCGTGAGCCGGTCGAGCGCACCGCCCGCGGCCAGCAACCGGTCGATCACACCGTCATCGGCGACCAGTTGCTCCAGCGGTCCGCCCTCGGCGAGCAACCGCTGGAGCGCGCCGTCGGCGGACAGCAGACGTTCCACGGGGCCGTCGGCGGCCAAGAGGCGCTCGATGGCACCGCCGGCCGTGGTGAGCCGGGCCAGGGGCCCCTCGGCCGCCAGGAGTCGGTCGACTGCTCCACCCTGAGCCAGGGCCTTGCCCAGGGGACGATCCGGAGAGGTCAGGTCTCGCAGCACCGCGAACCGCTCCCCGTAGCCGCCGGGCCGCAAGATCGGGCCCTGGGGCGAGGAGAGACGACCCAGTTGGAGCGTGGTGCGGGTGAACGCCACCGACAGGCGGACCGGCAGCGTCGCCGCCGCAGTGAGGGTGTTCACAAGCGCCATGGCGAGACCGTAGCCGAAGCCGCTCGCCAGTGGGGTGCACCCGGCGCTCGCTGAATGGACGCGGTCGCGCTGCGCGGCGTAGGCTTGGCGTCTGCGTGTGAAGTCTGCCTGCGTCCCAGACGTAGTGGATTCTGGCTCGCTGTTGAGGTCGCCGTTTTGCCCCGAGTTCGCTGACAGGGCACTGGCGCCGTTCTCAGGAGTGAAACCGGCTTCTCATGCGCCCGTACGACTTCTGCCCATCCAAGGATCACATCCTCTTATGACCAGCACTCTCCACCCCAGCACGCTTGTAGATTTCGACGCCCCTCAGGTGGCCGTCAACGACATCGGGTCTGAAGAAGACTTCCTGGCCGCCATCGACCTGACGATCAAGTACTTCAACGATGGCGACATCGTCGAGGGCACCATCGTCAAGGTCGACCGCGACGAGGTCCTCCTCGACATCGGTTACAAGACCGAGGGCGTCATCCCCTCCCGCGAACTGTCAATCAAGCACGACGTCGACCCCAACGAGGTCGTTTCCGTAGGCGATGCAGTCGAGGCCCTGGTCCTCCAGAAGGAGGACAAGGAGGGTCGCCTGATCCTGTCCAAGAAGCGCGCTCAGTACGAGCGTGCCTGGGGCACCATCGAGCAGGTCAAGGAAGAGGACGGCGTCGTCGAGGGCACCGTCATCGAGGTCGTCAAGGGCGGCCTGATCATCGACATCGGCCTGCGCGGCTTCCTGCCCGCATCGCTGGTCGAGATGCGTCGCGTGCGCGACCTGCAGCCGTACGTCGGTCAGACGCTCGAGGCCAAGATCATCGAGTTGGACAAGAACCGCAACAACGTGGTCCTGTCCCGCCGTGCCTGGCTCGAGCAGACCCAGTCCGAGGTGCGCCACGGATTCCTCACCCAGCTCCAGAAGGGCCAGATCCGCAAGGGTGTCGTGTCCTCCATCGTCAACTTCGGTGCCTTCGTGGACCTCGGTGGCGTCGACGGGCTCGTGCACGTCTCCGAGCTGTCCTGGAAGCACATCGACCACCCCTCCGAGGTCGTCACGGTGGGCGA
>JBFIDC010000334.1:0-2731 GCA_041581495.1 Nocardioides sp.
AGGCGCTGCTCGGGCGCCGGGTCTCCTTCGCCGGCGGTGACGCCTTCGCCGACTACCGCGCGCTCCCGGCTCAGGTCTGCTTGCCGCTGCCCGACGACTCCGCACCCGCCTCGGGCGCGGCCAGTTTCGTCAACCCGATGACCGCGCTGCTGATGCTCGAGACGATGCGCGAGGAGGGCCACACCGCGCTGGTGCACACCGCCGCCGCCTCTTCGCTCGGCCAGATGCTGGTCCGGCTCTGCCAAGCCGATTCGGTCCCGCTGGTCAACGTCGTACGCCGGGAGGAGCAGGCAGCCCTGCTGCGCGACCTCGGTGCCGAGCACGTCGTGATCAGCGGCACCGACTCGTTCGCCGCCGACCTGCAGGAGGCGGTGGCCGCGACCGGCGCCACGCTGGCCTTCGACGCCATCGGCGGCGGCAGGTTGGCCAGCCAGATCCTCTCCGCGATGGAGGCTGCCGAGAGCGCCGGGGCGCCCTACAGCCGCTACGGCAGCGACGTGCACAAGCAGGTCTACATCTATGGCGGCCTCGACCGTTCCCCGACCGAGCTGATCAGGTCCTGCGGGTTCGCCTGGGGGCTCGGCGGCTGGCTGTTGATGCCGCGGCTCTCCCGTCTCGGCGGCGAGGGGATCGTCCGGCTGCGCACCCGGGTGGCGCACGAACTCACCACGACGTTCGCCACCACCTATGCCCGCGAGATCACCCTCGCCGAGGCGTTGGACCCGGGCACCATCGCGGGTTACGCGGCGCTGGAGACCGGCGGGAAGTACCTGATCAGGCCCGACCTCGGCTGATCGGGGCTGATCTGGCTGATCAAGATGGGTCGAGGGCTCACTGCCTGATCTTGTTCTTCCCGGGCCCACCCTTGAGTTGGTCCTTGCCCTGGTTGCCGACAAGCAGGTCGTTGCCGCCCTGTCCATAGATCTTGTCGTTGCCGGGGCCGCCGAACAGTCTGTCGCCGCCGCCGTTGCCGCAGATGATGTCCTTGCCTCCGCGGCCCCGGATCTTGTCCTTGCCGCCGAGACCGACCAGCACGTCCGCTCCGGAGGTGCCCTTGATCCTGTCGGCCTTCTTGGTGCCGAACTGGGTGGCCAACTTGCCGCGGCAGCGAGGGGTCTTGGTGCCCTTGAAGGCGAGGATCTCGGTGTCCGGGATGGCGTTGTCGACGGTCCTGGCCGCCAGGATCCGCCCCGTGGGAGCGAGGCCCACCAACACGTGGCCGCCCGGAGTGCCCGGCACCGGCAAGATGCCGTCGCCGGACCACCGCGAGTCGAGCGCACCCTTGGGCGTGAACCGCAAGATGGCCGCGGTGCTGCTCGGGGTCGGTGGCACGAGGCCGCCCACGAGGAGCATCCCGTCACGCTGCAGCGCGACACTCGCCGAATAGGAAGCCACCTGGGTCACGACGTGCTTGCCGAACTTCCCGTCCGGCTTGCCGTTGGGCTTGAGCCCGGCCACCAGGAGGGCGGTACGGAAACTGCCGTCGTTCTGGTTGAGCCCGGCAGCGAGAGCGAGGCGTCCGTCGGGTCGCAGCACCAAGGCCGGCGCAAAGACCGTCGAGGTGGTGACGCCGGGAGAACTCGGATTGATCGTGGTCCTGCCGTCGCCGCTGAAGGAGGGGTCGAACGCGCCGTTCTTGCGGAGCCGATAGACGGTGGCCAGCGAGACGGTCGGGTCGTAGTGGGACCCTGCCACCACGATCTTGCGGTCGGGCTGGACGAGCACCGCTTCGGCGGCGTCGTTGACGTCGTTCGAGAGCACCCGACTGCCGCCGGCACCGAAGCTCGGGTCGGGGTCTCCGCTGTTGTCGAGCCGCCAGATGTTGGCGGTATGAGCGTTGGCGTCGTTGCCGACCATCAGCAACTTGCCGCCCGGCTGGGTGGCCAGCCCAGCGATGTAGCGCCCGTTGTAGGTGACGCTGCCGGAGCCCCCGCCGTAGGAAGTGTCGAGCACCCCCGCAGCCGTGATGCGCCACACCGTGACCGGGTTCGCGCCGCCCTCGATAAACGCGCTCACGTAGGACTTGCCGGTCGCCGGGTCGACGGCGAGCCGCATCGCGTCCCAGTCGGCGGCGGGAGCAAAGGCCACCATGCCGTCACCCCCGCCGAAACTCGGGTCGGGAGTGCCGTTGGCGCGCAGCCGCCACAGTTCGAGCGCGGGCCCGGTGCTCGTCGCCGTCAGCACCAGGGTCTTCCCCTTGGGCAGGACCACCATGTCGGCGAGGTGCTCCGGATGCGCCCCGGAGTGCAAGAGGACCTTGCCGTCGCCGCCGAACCCGGAGTCGGGGCTGGTGGGGGCGGCTGCCGCCGGCGCCGCCACCGCTGCCGCTACGAGCACAACCGTCGCCAAACTCGCCCTGGGTGTCATTGGGTGAGCCTAGGACCGTGGTTCGCGGGGCGCTAGGAGTCGGAAGGCGCGGAGGACTCGTCGGGCTCAGACATCGCGATGAAATCGCCGTGCCAGGCGTGGAACCACACGGCACCATCGGAGGCTCTCACCGAGAGCATCCCGACGACGTCGTCACCCTCGAGCGTATGCAGGGTGAAATAGCCGGGGAACGCCTCTGGTTCGCCGGCGCGCTCACCAGCGCGATGCTCGGCCAGCCATTCATCGGCGATCACTTGGGCTTCAGCCGTGGTGACGCTGACCGACTCTGATCGAGATGAGTGCATGCCGTAGGCGGTGTTCCACATCATCGCGGGGCCGTATTCGATCTGGACCGCGCCGGTGC
>JBFIDC010000335.1:0-2696 GCA_041581495.1 Nocardioides sp.
CTCCAAGACCCAGGCCGTCACCTCGAACCTCACCGGCGAGCTCGCCGACAAGATCGACTCGCGCAACGTCCACATCGGTCCCTCGGACTACGTGGCGTGGCTCGACGACCGCAAGTGGGCCTACGTCCGCCTCGAGGGTCGCGCGTTCGGTGATGTCCCCTTGAACCTCGAGTACAAGCTCGAGGTCTGGGACTCCCCCAACTCCGCCGGCATCATCATCGACGCGATCCGCGCCACCAAGATCGCCAAGGACCGCGGCATCGGTGGCCCGATCATCAGCGCGTCGTCCTACCTGATGAAGTCCCCGCCGGTGCAGCTGCCCGACGACGAGGGCCGCGCGCGGGTCGAGGCGTTCATCAAGGGCGAAGAGTGATCGTGCGACGTCGGTCGGCCTAGCGCCCGCCGCGTCGCTCGCAGAGGGCTGTCCAGGATTCTGGGCAGCCCTCTGTTGTTGTTGCAAACCTCCGCGGCAACCCCGCCACTACCGCAATTTCTGCGGCACCGCCGAGGATTTCCATAACCACTGGGGCTCGTGTTCGTTCAACCCGTTAGCGACGCGGACACCAACCGCGCTCTATCTACGGGGAATACATGATCACCAGGCGCCCGCGCCTGCGCTCGCTCGCCATCATCCCGGCGGTCGTCGCAGGTCTGACCATCAGCACGCTTCCGGCGACGGCCAGTTCTGGCGCCCCGCCGAGCCCGAGTGCGCGAGTGGCGGCACCTGCAGCGGCCGCATCCGCGACCGGGTTCTCCTTCAACGTGCGCAACGACCCGCAGCCGCTGTGCTCGGCGCCATCGGGAACGGGCTCGTCCGCGACGGCCGACCCCTCGATCGACCGCAACACCTGCGTCTACGCGATCTTCGTCGGCACCGGCATCACGACGCTGTCCGACCTCACCGGCGAGTTGTACGCCGAGGGCGCCGACACCCCGTTCGCGACGGCGTCCATGTCCGAGCGCACCCAGACCCCCGGCAGCTACCAGGCCAGCTTCAGCCCTGACGAGTCCTGGGCCGGTGTCTCCGGCAAGGTCCGCCTCGTGATCAAGTTCGCCGGGGTCGAGGCCGGTGAGTTCCCCTTCTTCTACAACAACCTCGTCGCCGCCGACGTCGCCGTGAGCGCACCCACCAGTGCGCCGGGTGACCCGTTCACCGTCACCGGGACCATCGAGGAGCACGTCGGTGGCGGTCCCCTCGTCGCGCGCGACACCGGTGTCCCGGCCACCTACACCGTGTCGTTGGTCAAGCCCGATGGCACCGTCGTGTTCACCACGGCTCCGGCGACCGCCGCATCCGACGGCGCCTTCACCGCCCCGATTCCGGCCGGCACCACCGCGGGCCTCACCACCGGGGCCGAGAGCAACTACAAGCTCACCTTGGGGGTGCGCGTCAACGCCACCTTCGACGACCCCGACAGCTCGAGCGGTCTGCCCGGCCAAGCCGTCACCGGCGCCTGGTCCGGATCTCCCGCCGGCACGACCAGCCACTCGGTCGTGACCCCGGCAAGCCGGCTGCACATCGAGAACAGCTTCGTCTCCTCGGTCGGCTGGGTGAAGCCCGGCGAGACCTACCCCTCGCGAGTGATCGTCACCAACCCCACCGACGACTCGATCACGCCGACGATCGATCTGAGCGCCCCCACCGGCGCGTCCTTCCTCAGCGCCGCTGGTCCGGGCACCCACCCCGTCAGCGCCTCGGGGTTCACCTGGTCCCCGGGTGCCATCCCGGCCGGGGAGAGCGTCACGCTGGTCCTCGAGTCGCAGGCGGCGACCACCGCCGAGCTCGACACCATCGTGTGGCGCGATCTGTCCTCGACCGCGGTGCTGCACGTGCCCACCAAGCCCGATGACTCCTCGACCAGCCACGGCCCGAAGGTGATCCCGGCCAACGAGACCTTCGACACCGCCCGCTACGGCGACCGTCCCTTCCCCGTGGTGCCCGTGCAGTACACCGACCGCCCCTACCAGTCGACCCACTCGGGCGACTCGCTCGAGGGCGTGATCAACGACCCCGACAACGAAGGCTCGACCTTCAACCTCTTCCAGGAGATGTCCCTGGGTCAGCTGTTCCCCAACGGCACCGTGCCCTCGGCCGGCATTGCCAGCGCCGACTTCGGCTCCTACGCCGAGGGCTTCGAGTTCAGCCAGCGCGCCATCCCGGGCAACACCTGCCTCGGCGTCACCTACGGCGACTCCCCCATCGATGTCACCGACACTCCCCTCTACCCCGAGCGGATCACCGAGGGCGTCTACAACCTGCCCGGAACCACCGGCTACTACGGCTCCGACTCCAACGGGTCAGCGATCCTCGGGTCGGTCGCCGGCGTCGGCGCACTGCAGAACATCGACTCCGGCTGTGGTGACACGGGCAAGTTGGTCTATGACTCGGCTGCGATCGCCGACCCCGAGATCGACTACTCCGACTACGACACCGACAAGGACGGCGTCGTCGACTTCTTCATGGTCGTCTTCGCCGGTTGTGGCGGCAACGGTTCCTCCCAGCTCAGCGTGGCAGGGTGCGACTACCCGGACGCCCCCTACGACAACGTCTGGCCCCACAGTTCTTCGTTGGAGAACGGCTACAAGGACCCGGTGACCGGGCTGCCCGGATACACCACCGACGACCAACTCAAGGACCTCGAGGGCAACCCCCTCTGGTACACCGACACCACCTACACCGACAAGACCACGACCCC
>JBFIDC010000336.1:0-2682 GCA_041581495.1 Nocardioides sp.
ACCACGCCCTCCTAGGTCGCCGAAGCCACCGGGCCAAAACCCACCTCGGCTACCACGTCACCCAGATCGGATTGGACCGCTACCTCTGGCAAACCCCACACGGACTCTGGCGCCTCGTCGACGCCACCGGCACCCACACCGTCCACACCTAGCTGAGTTCTGAGGTAGCGAGCCCTGTCTGCCCTCGGCGAAATCACTTGTGAGGCGAGCAGCGATTCGTGTTCGGTGACACCCATGAAGCTTCTGGTTCTGGGTGGCACGGTGTTCCTCTCCAAGGCGGTGGCCGAGGAGGCGGTGCGGCGCGGGCACGAGGTCACCTGCGCCTGCCGAGGCGAGTCGGGCACCGCGCCCGCGGGGGCCCGCCACCTCACCTGGGATCGTGACCAGGCTCCGCCCGGGCAGATCGCGAGCGAGCAGTACGACGCGGTCGTCGATGTGGCCCGCCACCCCTCCCGAGTCCGCTCCGCCGTCGCGGCCCTGCCCGAGGCCCACTGGATCTTCGTCTCCACCATCAACGTCTATGAAGACAGCGAGACCACCGGCGGCGGGCCCGGGCGCACGCCACTGCGCGAACCGATCACCGACGACGTCGACCTCAGCGGAGACATGGAGGCCTACGGGCCGATGAAGGTGGCCTGCGAACAGATCGTTCAAGCCGGCGCCGCAACCTCCATGGTGATCCGACCCGGCCTCATCGTCGGCCCCGGCGATCCGAGCGGTCGGTTCACCTATTGGCCGGTCCGCCTCGCCGAGGGCGGAGAGGTGCTGGCGCCGGGATCCCCCCACGACCTGAACCAGATCATCGACGTCCGCGACCTCGCCGCCTGGATCGTCGACTCCGCCGAGCAGAAGCGCAGCGGCGTCTTCGACGGGATCGGCCCGGCCACCCCGATCGGTGACCTGCTTGCGGCCTGCGCCGAGGGGGTCGACGCCGACGTCACCTGGACCTGGGTGGATCAGGAGTTCCTCGCCGAATCGGGAGTCGC
This sequence comes from Nocardioides sp., assembly GCA_041581495.1. Lineage (GTDB taxonomy): Bacteria > Actinomycetota > Actinomycetes > Propionibacteriales > Nocardioidaceae > Nocardioides. The sequence goes on from JBFIDC010000336.1 coordinate 987, forward strand.
GCCCTGGATGGGGCCCGACTCCATCCCGCTCTGGCTGCCCCGGCCCGAACACGACGGCACCGAGTCCCACGACGCCCAGCCGTCGATGGATGCGGGAATGCCCTACCGCTCCCCCACCGAGACGACGCGCGACACCTTGGCGTGGGTCAGGGCGACACCGGACGCGAAGGTGTCCGGGATCGATCGAACCCGCGAGCGCGAGATCCTGGACGCCTGGCACGCACGCGAGGTCTGACTCCCCTAGGTTGGGCGCCGTGACCCAGACCAGCGAGAAGACCTACGTCGTCAGTGGTGCCGCCTCAGGGATCGGTGCCGCCACCACCGCCCGACTCCGCGCCGACGGCCACCGCGTGATCACCGTCGACATGCACGACGCCGACGTCGTCGCCGACCTCGCCACCGAGGCCGGCCGATCCGCGGCCGTCGCCGCGGTTCGCGACCTGGCCGACGTGGTGCACGGCATCGTTCCGGCAGCCGGCATCGGCGGCTTCACCGACGTCGACCCGGCCCTGGTCATCTCGGTCAACTTCTTCGGGGCGATCGCCCTCGTCGAGGGCCTGCGGGATCAACTGGCCGCAGCCGGGTCCTCGGGCGTGGTGTTCCTCGCCTCGAACTCGATCACCGGCCAACCCGGCTGGGACTCCGGCGTGGCCGCCGCCTGCCTGCGCGGCGACGAGACCGAGGCGCGCGCCCTCGCGTCCGCCACCGAAGCCGTGATGGTTTACCCCGCGTCCAAGGCAGCCCTCGCCTGGTGGGCACGGCGCGAGGGCATCAAGCCCGAGTGGATCGGCGCCGGCGTGCGGCTGAACTCCGTCGCGCCGGGCAAGATCGCCACCGCCATGACCGAACAACTCGCCGCCGACCCCGTCTTCGGGCCGCTCTCTGAGGGATACCCGAGTGCCATCGGACGCGACGGGCGCCCCGAAGAGATCGCCGCACCGATCTGCTTCCTGCTCTCGGAGGCGGCCTCGCTGATCGTCGGATCCTGCCTCTACATCGACGGCGGGACCGACGCGATCCTGCACCCGATCTCGCCGGAGGGCTGGGACGTCGCCCCCGTCGTGGTCTGACCGCCGGGGGCCCATGCCCGCAACTCAACTTGATTGAAAATGCCACCTGTGCGGCACTGAACGCTTAACGTCGATGGGGTGCGCCAGCGTCTCCTCATCCTCATCCTCGCCTCGACCCTGCTCGCGCTGACCCCGATCCAGGCCGGCTTCGAGACCGCCGAGGCCTCGCCGGTCGCGGCGTCGGCCGCCGTCTCCGCGTCCGCTTCGCCCGACCCGCGATTGGTCCGCAAGTTCTATGCCCGCAAGGGCTCCGAGGCGTGGAAGGCCGCCAAGCGCGACTCCCGTTTCAACGCGATCGGGAAGACCCCGATGGCGCAGTGGATGAGCGAGGGCTGGTTCCCGATCCGCACGGTCCGCAAGCAGACCAAGCGCTACGTCCAGGCTGCCGCCAAAGCACACAAGACCCCGGTCATCGCTGTCTATGCGATCCCGGCCCGCGACTGCGGCGGCTACTCCTCGGGCGGCTTCTCCCCCAAGGCCTACCGGACCTGGATCACCAAGATGGCGAGGGGCCTGCGGGGTTCACGAGCCATGGTGATTCTCGAACCGGACGCCCTGCCACTGAATTATGTCGCCTACAGCCCTTGTTTCCGCCGCGAAAAGTTCTCGGCTGGACGCGACGTGCG
>JBFIDC010000337.1:0-2647 GCA_041581495.1 Nocardioides sp.
CCGTGGTCGAGGTGAAGGCACCGAAGGTGCCGAGACCGGCGACGCTCGCGGCGCCGCCGACGAGGACGACCGTGGCGAGCAGCTTGGCGGAGTTCGTGCGCAGGGAGGTGGTGGTCATGATCGAGCCCTTCGATGTGGACCAGATCCGTGGGCGGTTCCGGTCGTTCCTGTTGATGAAGGGAACTCTGGTGGGCCTTCCACAAGGAACAGCCGCGGATTAGACAGGTGTGCACCGCAAGGGAACCTCAAGGAATCCTCACGTCGAGCGCGAGCCAGGCCTGCGGGTCAGTTCAGCAGGCGCATCGTGGGGGGTACGCCGCCTCCGCGGTGCACCTCCTCGACCAGCTCCTGGAGCGCGGTCAGGGCGACGTTCTGCGACATGGGCCCGAAGGAGACCCGGGCGACGCCCAGCTCCTGCAGTCGGGCGAGCGGCGGGTTGCCGGGGATCGCGATCGTCGTCAGCCGCTGCGGGCCGAACGCCTCGACCAGGGTGGTCACCTGGGCTTCGTCGAGGCGGGCCGGGACGAAGACCACGGGAGCGCCGGCGTCCAGGTAGGCCCTGCCGCGCTCGACGGCGGTGGCCAGGTTCTCGGCCGGGTCGTTGCCGCGGCCGAGATGGAAGGCGTCGGTGCGGGCGTTCAGGACGAAGTCGACGCCCTCCTGCTCGGCGGCCTTCATGATCTTCTCGACGTTCGCCGCGGCCTCGGCCAGCGGACGCATCTGGTCCTCGATGTTCGCGCCGACGATGCCGACCCCGATCGCCCGACGGACGGTCTCGGCCGGGTCGCCGTACCCGCCCTCGAGGTCGGCGGTGACCGGCAGCGACGTGGCGGCGGCGATCCGGCCGACCGCCTCGATCATCAGCTCGACCGGGATGTGCTCGCCGTCGGGGTAGCCGTACGACGCGGCGATCGAATGGCTGGCCGTGGCGAGGGCCGTGGTGCCCGGCACGTCGGCCACGACGGTGGCGCTGATGACGTCCCAGACGTTGACCAGGGTGAGCAGCTCGGGGGCCCGGTGCAGTTCGAGGAGCGTGGTGCCACGTGCGCGCGTGGAGTCGTCAGCCATGCCGTGAGTCTAGGTGGCCCTCGGCGTACCGAGCCGTGGCGTGTCCTTGGCGATCGGCGGCCTCGGTCGCCTGCACCATCGCCTGATGACGGACAGCGACTACGACCTCTTCGCCGAGGCGTACGCGGCGCAGAGCGAGTCGGGCCTGTTCAACAGGTACTACGAGAAGCCGGCGACGCTCGGTCTCGCCGGCGACGTGGCGGGCCGCCGCGTCCTCGACGCGGGTTGTGGTGCCGGGTCGCTGATGGCCTCACTGCGAGACAGGGGTGCCGACGTCGCCGGCTTCGACCTGAGTGCCGCCATGGTCGACCTGGCGCGGAAGAGGCTGGGTGGCGACGCCGACCTGCCTCGTCCGGCGGGCGCCGCGGATCGGCACTGCGCGGAATGCGGCATGTCCGGGCGAGATGCGGGCCAACGGCCGAACCGCTAGCTAACCTCCGTGGGGTGACCGACCCCAGCATCCGGCACCTCACGGCGGCCGATGGGCAGGATCGTCGGGAGTTCGCGCACTACACGCGCCTGGACGTGGCGCGCGGAGACTTCGGGTTCGCAGCCGAGCAGAACGGAACGGCGATCGGTGCCGGCTGGGCCGTCTTCCTGCCTGCTGAGGACGCCGGATACGGCTTCGTGGACATGCAGACCCCCGAGCTGAGCCTCTGGATTCATGCCAAGGCACGGGGCCACGGCTTGGGCCGACACCTGCTGCGACTACTGAAGAGCGAGGCGCGTCGCCGCGGGATCCCCGGCCTGAGTCTGTCGGTGGAGTCGGGGAACTTCGCCCACCAACTCTACGAGGACGAGGGTTTCAGGCACGTCCGGGGGCGCGAAGCCGATGGTGTGAGGTTCTGGGCGTCAGACGAGGCGCGAGCTGAACCGACCTGACCGGGATGCTCGACGGTCTGTGGTTTTCGATCTTCCCTCTCCGCGGCAGATGAGTGCGGTTTGCACCGCGTGGAGCCGCGTGGTCAACGCCGGACGCAGTAGTCTCGCCGCCCGGCAGGCTTACTGACAGGGACTCCACAGGGCCATGACTACCTTGACGAAGGCATCCGTCGTGCTAGGTGCGGTCGCAATGCTTGCCGCAGCCGCGATCTGGTTCGCCGGTTACCAGTGGGCCGGTCATGGGTGCATCGAGGGTGGGCGCGGGGCGGACCTGCTCAACGGCAAGGAAGGGTCAATCGAGGTCATCGGTGGTTCGTGCAGAGCCACGACCAACTCAGGCAAAGTACGCGAGGTGCCGTTGTCGGAGTGGCAGTGGGACGGGCCTGCACTCGCTGTTGCGGCGGTGGGAGTGATGGCCTTCGCTGCTGCGGCTGCCACAGGCTGGCGGAGGCCGCAGGGCCTTCGGGAATGAGTTTCCGGCGGATCGGTGGTCGCTCGCTCATCGGTATGAGCGGGCGGTTCTGACCCGACACGGCGTGACTGTGACGCGCACGCAGGCGGACGTGCCTGTACCCCGCGGATCGTGGATCGGCGGGGTGTGGGGCGGTCAGGGTTGTCGGTTGGACGGTTGAGCCGGTGGTGGCCTGCGGTCGCGGTTGACGTCGGTGGTGCCGGTGGCATCGCGCAGGTAGGTGTA
>JBFIDC010000338.1:0-2638 GCA_041581495.1 Nocardioides sp.
CGCCGCTGGCGAGCTGTTCGCCGAGCACGGCCCGGGTGCGGTCAGCATGGGCGAGGTCGCGCGCGCCGCGGGTTGCTCGCGTGCCACGCTCTATCGCTACTTCGCCGACCGCCGCGAACTGCAACTGGCCTACCTCCACCGCGAAGCACGGCGCATCGGCGCCCTCGTAGCTCGGGAGGTCGCCTGCGTCGAAGGACGCCGGGCGCGCCTGGTGACCGCCGTTCTCTCCGCACTCCGACTCGTGCGAGGCTCCCCCCTCCTCGCCGGTTGGTTCCAGTCGGAGAGCGCGGCGGTCACCGCCTCCTTGGTGCAGTCCTCCACGGTGCTGGAGAGCCTGGGCGTCGGGCTGGTCGAGGACGAGCTCGCCGCGGCCTGGGTGGTGCGGGTGATCGTGATGCTGCTGATGCTGCCCGGCGAGACCGAGGACGAGGAGCGGCAGATGCTCGAGCGCTTCTTGGCGCCGATGCTCGACCTCGACGGCGATCTCCACGCCGGCCCCGGCTCCGGCCAGTCCCGCCATGGCGCCGAAGGGCGCTGAGGGTCAGCGGGTGACGCGGTAGCGGACGAACGAGGGGACGGCCAGGGCGGCGAGCACCGTCCCGATCACCACCAGCACCCCGCCGCCGGCGGCTGCCGCAGCGGTGCCCACCGCGACCGCGGTGACGCCGTGGAGCGTGTCGGCGATGCGTGGGCCGCCCACCACGACCACGATGAAGACGCCCTGGAGGCGACCGCGTACGTCGTCGGAGGCGGCGCTCTGCAGCATCGCCTGGCGGAACGCCGCCGAGGCCATGTCGGCCGCACCGCCGATGATCAGCATCACCAGCGCGACCGCCAACATCGCATGCAGCCACCTGGTTCCCTGCCAACCGGCGAGCCCGACCGCGGCCCCGAAGCCGACCATCGCCATGCCCCACACCAGGATGCACACGATCACCGCGCGCCCGTGAGCCTCGACCCGGGAGACCCAACCGCTCAGCACGCCACCGATCACGGCACCGATGGGGATCGCGGCGAACAACAGCGCGAAGATCAGGCCGCCTTCGGCCGGTCCGCCGAAGGTCATGTCGGCGATCTCGGGGAACAGGGCGCGGGGCATCCCGAAGACCATCGCGATCAGGTCGACCACGAACGACATCAGCAGCACCGGTTGGTGGCGCAGGTAGGCGAACCCGTCGATCACCGCGCGCAGTCCCGGAGCCGAGGCGAGCGCCCCCGCGACCGGGAGCGGTGGCAATCGGATGACCGCTGAGAGCGTGGCGAACAGGCTGAGCGTGTCGAGGAAGTAGAGCCATTCCAGACCGACCAGTGGGATCAGGACGCCAGCCACCAACGGCCCGGCGATCGCCCCCGCCTGCATCACCGTCATGTTCAAGGAGTTGGCCGCGGGGAGCAGCTCGGTCGGCAGCAGTTTGGGCAGCACCGCACTTCGGGTCGGCTGGTTGACCGCGAAGAACGCCTGCTGCACCGAGAACAAGCACAACAGTGGCCACACATCGATGCCGCCCGCCAGGGCCTGAAGCCAGAACAAGGCGCTGGTCGCGATGAGTCCGATCGTGGTGAAGATCAAGATCGTGCGCCGGTCGAAGAAGTCGGCCAGCGCACCGCCATAGAGCCCGAAGATGACCAGCGGGACCAGACCGAAGACTCCGGTGAGACCCACGAACGCCGAGGAGCCGGTCTGCGCATAGATCTGGGCGGGGACGGCCACCACCGTCAGTTGGGCGCCGACGACCGTGACGATGTTGGCGGTCCACAGCCGGCGAAAGGGGGCGACCTTGAGGGGGCGGGTGTCCGCCAGCAGACCTCGCCATCCCACAGCCACAGTCTGCCCACGCCTCAGGGACCCGCGATCCTCGGGTCTCAAGCGTCGATGCGGTCCACCTTCACTCGCCCGAGTCCGACCGCTACTTCAGTCCGCGCACGTGGACTCTGGCGCGGCTTGGATGAAGGGCATCGGTGCCGGCAAATATGACGAGGATGAGTTGCTTGCGCTGGCCGGTCACCGTGAGCGTCGTGACGACCCGCCCGTTCTTGAGTGTGTAGCGCCTTGATCCCTGATTGCCTCGCGCGACCCTGATCTCGGTGCCTCGCGGCAGAGCGAGTGGCGACTCGACCCGGATGACGAGCCTGAACTCCGTGACGCCCCTCTTGGTCAGCTTCCGTTTGGCCACATGGGCTCTCACTCGGGTCTCGAGCCGCCCGAGCGTCACCGCCCCCGAGGAGGCTGCTACCGCGGCGTCGGCCCGCGATGCGGTGACCCGCAGCACCAGAGTCTTGCCATCGTCGTCCCGGGCGACTCTGTAGGTGGTCCCGGTCCCCTTGACCTTTCCGTCGACCCGCCATTGGAGGGTGAAGGACAACCCACGCGGGTCCGACCACTGACCGACGTCGGCGGTGAGCATGTCACCCACTCGCCGGGAACCTGTGATGGTTGGCCGCACCACGTTCAGCAGCGGCTTCAGGGTCGGGTCGTAGTACTCCACCGGGCCCAGCGGGTCACCGAGGTCGGGATTGTGGTCGCCATAGGACAACCGGAAGTCGACGTGAGTGGTCCACTGATGGTCGCGGACCTGTACCAGCGTGGCGTCATCGGAGTCCACGGCGTCCAGGTAGTACTCCTGCGCGTACCTGGCCG
>JBFIDC010000339.1:0-2546 GCA_041581495.1 Nocardioides sp.
GATCACCGAGAACAGCGCTTCGTAGTCCTTCTTGAAGTCGTCGGTCATGTAGGACGCCGCACGGGTCTGGTCGTCCTCGAGGCTGCGGTAGTCATAGGACACGATCGCCACCACAGCGCGCTCGGCCGCGGCCTGGGCCTGCCCGGTCGCGTCGTCGATGTCGCTCTGACTCGGTGGTGCGCTCTGCCAAAGGAAGAGGTTGACGCCGACCAGCAGCGCGGCGATGGCGCCCAGCACGGCCAACGACCAGGCAGGCAGGGATCGACTCGCGGGCTGACCACCAACCTCATCGGGGATCGTGACCGGCGCATGTCCCACCTCGGCCACCGGGGGCGAGGGTTGCTGAGCAACCTCTTCGGCCACCGACTCGTCGTACTCGGCCCGCGCCTCGGCGTCGAGGAGGACCTCGGCGGCCTGGTTGAGCACCCGGAAGCGCCGGTCACTCGGGTCCAGATCGGCGATCGCGGACTTCCACGCGACACGGATCTCGGTCTCGGAGGCCGTGGGGTCGACGTCGAGGACGTCGTACCAACTCGGCGATGGCGCGTTCACTGGGACGCCTTCTCGCTCGGAGTTGCCGAATCTGTGGGGCTTGGCGAGGGCGAACCTGACGTCTCGGGTTGCGCCGGGTCCCCGGTGATCGGGGTGAAGGAGTCCACCAGCCAGGTGCCGTCGATCTTGACCAGTCTGATCTCGACCCGGAACGGCAGTGGCACGTCGTCGACCCGCTTGGTCTCGTCCTTGGGATCGGGATAGGAGTTCAAGAACGAGCCGGCTACCAGGGCCGTGGCTGAGTCGTCGTCGATGGCGGAGACACCGGCGCCGAAGACCTCGCCAACCCGGGAGAACCCGGCCTGGGCGACCGTCGCCTCGGCGGCGGGCACGCTCTCCTCGAAGCTCTCGGCGAACTTCGGGGTGATGACCTCCTCGACACCGGCGCGATACTCCGGCATGGTTCCGTCGTCGGCCAGCAGGTCGGGCCCATAGGTATTGACCCGCTTGATGAAGGTCTGCGCCTGCGCCATCACCTTCTCGCGCTGGACCGCCACGTCACCGGAGTCGCCGGAGCGTTGCACCAGTTGCCAGACCGCGGCGCCTCCAGCAGCCACGACCATCGCGACGAGCACGGCGGCGATGATCCGCCGGACACCGTGCGCGGTGTGTGGGTCGTGGGTGCTGGACTGGTTCTCCGGGGTCAGTCCTGACTTGCCGTCAGGGGCTGGAGGAACAGCCACTTCCACGACTCCTCTCCGAGCGTCTGCGGGGCAACCGTACCCACCGAGGTCAAAGCGGGGTCGACGTCACCCCAGGTGAACTTGCCGGTGTCGGGGTCGAAGTAGCCGGCCACCGGAGCCTCATAGTCGGCCGGTGCCCGCTTGACCGCGTTCTGGGCGCCCCGCGCGTTGCTCTGCGAGGGCGGTTCGGTGCACCGGGCGTTCTCGTTCATCGCCCGATTGTCGCCGTTCTTGGGTGAGCGACGATCGGTGCCTTCGTAGCCCTCGTGACACACCGGCGTCTCGGTCATGATCATCCCGAAGTGCGCGTCGTAGAGACCGCTGCCCGGTGACTTGGAGACCACCGTGAAGCCGCCTTCGACAACGTAGGGATAGATCACCAGGACCTGTTTGATGCCGTCGAGGTGGCGCACGATGATGTTGCCGGTCGTAACCAGGTTGTTGAACAGCGATCCGAGTTCGATGCGGTTCGCTTCGATGAAGTCGCGCAACTCGATGGTCGAGGTCGAACCGGTCTCGATGAGGCGACGCAGGTCGGCATCCGAACCCGCCAGCGCGGTGCTGAACGCGGCCAACTCGGTGGCGAAGTTCCGGATCGCGCTCTCGGAGGCGATCTGGCCGTTGAGGACCGTGTTGCTGTCGCGGATCAGCGCGGTGGTGATGTCGAAGTTCTGGTCGGCGACCTCGATGAAGGAGTTGCCCGAATCGATGAGCCGCTGGAGGTCCTCACCGGTGCCCGCGAAGGCATCGGAGAACTCCGAGACCGTGGTGCGCATGGCGTCGTTGTCGACCGAGCCCACGGTGGTGGAGATGTTGGCGAGCAGGGTCTCGGTGGCGATCGGGATCTCGGTGTCGGACTCGTCGATCTCCGAACCGTCGCTCAGGTATGGCTCGGTGTCGGTCTGGGGCTGGAGTTCGACGTACTGCTCACCGACGGCCGAGCCGTTGCCCACGATCGCCCGGGCATCCGCGGGGATGTTGTCGTGGTCGTTGTCGATCTTGAGGATCACATCGACGCCGTCTTCGGTGAGGACGAGTTCGCTGACCTTGCCCACCGCGACTCCACGGTAGGTGACCTGGCCGGTGGCGAAGGCTCCCCCGGACTCCGCGAAGTGGGCGGTGACCTCATAGGTGTCGTCGACGATGTAGCGGGTGAGCTTGGCATAGCGCGCACCCACGAAACTCACGCCCAGCAGCGTGATGATCACAAAGATCACCAACTGGATCTTGGTACGGCTACTGATCATTTCGCGGCCCGCTTCGTCGCAGTGGAGTCGCTCAGCATCAATCCGGGCACCAGCAACGCGACCA
>JBFIDC010000340.1:0-2488 GCA_041581495.1 Nocardioides sp.
ACCTGGTCGTCGTCGGTGGCGTGCACCGTCAGGTTGCGCAGCTGTCGCAGCGCAGGGTGGGCGCGACGGATCTCGTTGAGTCGGGTCAGGTAGGGCGCCAGCGTGCGTCCTTGTGCTGCCGCTGCGTCCCAGTCGCGGATGCGGATCTGGTACTTCTCCGAGTCGAGGTATTCCTCGCTGCCTGGGCGCACGGCAACGTGTTCGAACAACTCGTAGCCGGCATAGACGCCCCACGACGGCGAGCCCATGGCGGCGAGAACGGCGCGGACCTTGAACGCCGCGGGGCCGCCGTACTGCAGGTAGGCGTGCAGGATGTCGGGAGTGTTGACGAAGAAGTTGGGCCGCATCACGTGATCGGACTCGTGTGAGACCTCGAGGAGGTAGTCCTCGAGTTCACGCTTGCCGGTGCGCCAGGTGAAGTAGGTGTAGGACTGGTGGAACCCCACGGCCCCCAGGGCGTGCATCATCGCCGGGCGGGTGAAGGCCTCGGAGAGGAACAGCACGTCCGGGTCGGTGCGGCGGACCTCTTTGAGCAGCCACTCCCAGAACGCCACCGGCTTGGTGTGCGGGTTGTCGACGCGGAAGATCCGCACCCCGTGGTCCATCCAGTGCCGCACGATGCGCAACACCTCCCGGCAGATGCCCACCGGGTCGTTGTCGAAGTTGACCGGATAGATGTCTTGGTACTTCTTCGGCGGATTCTCCGCATAGGCGATGGTGCCGTCGGCGCGGGTGGTGAAGAACTGCGGGTGCGTCTTGACCCAGGGATGGTCGGGTGCCGTCTGGAGGGCCAGATCCAGAGCCACCTCGAGCCCCAGATCGCGTGCCCGGGCCACGAAGGCCTCGAAGTCGGCCATGGTGCCGAGGTCGCGATGGATGGCGTCGTGGCCGCCGTCCTTGGATCCGATCGCCCACGGCGAGCCGGGGTCCTGCGGTGTCGGCTCGAGGCTGTTGTTGCGGCCCTTGCGGTTGATCTCACCGATCGGGTGGATCGGCGGGAGGTAGATGACGTCGAAGCCCATGGCGGCCACCGCGTCCAGGCGCTTGGCCGCGGTGCGGAAGGTGCCGCTGGTGATCGAGCCGTCGGCGTTCTCGACCGCACCCTCGGAGCGAGGGAAGAACTCGTACCAACTGCCGAACAGTGCGCGTTCCCGGTCGGCGTAGGTCGGATAGGGGCCCTCGACGGTGACCAGTTCACGGATCGGGTTCTGGTGCAGCACCAGGCCGAGTTCCGGGTCCTGGAGCACCGCCAGACGCGCCGCGGCGGGCCGACGCGCATCGGTGGCGGCCTCGATGGCGCCGCGCAGGGTCAGCCCCTGTTTGGTCGAGGGGTCGACGGTGCCCAGGACGCGCTCGAGGAGCAGACGACCCTCGGTGAAGGTCAACTCCACGTCGACCCCGGCCGGGATCTTGAGCCCGGCGTCGTGCTGCCAGGTCGCCAGCGGGTCGGACCACGCCTGGATCTCGAAGCTCCACGCCCCCGGTCGGTCAGGGGTGACGCTGGCCAGATAGCGGTCCGGCTGGTCTCCGTGTTTGGTCATGCGCACCGGCTCGCGGCGGACCCCGGAGGGATCGGTCAGCACGACCTCGGCGCCGAGTTGGTCGTGTCCTTCGCGGAAGACCCGGGCGCTGACGGGCAGCGGTTCACCCACGGTTGCCTTGGCTGGCTGCCTGCCCAGATCGACCACGGGCGTGACATCCATGATGGGGATTCGTCCGACCATCGTCCTAACCTAGTCACCGCTGCGGAGAGTCCAAGTCTTCGGACCGAATCAGCGAGGGCCGCTGCCGATGACCTCGTCACCGGCAGCGGCCCTTGCCGCATTGATCCCTGAGCGTTACTTGGTGTTCGTGCGCAGTCGAGTGTCGAAGATCTGCAGTTCCGATGCGTGCACGATCGTTCCGCGGTCGGAGGCCGTCTTGCAGTCGGTCTCAGCGGTCGGGTCGTTCTCCTGCTCGCCGGCAAATGCCGCCGCGCCGGTGCATTGGTTCTCCAGCACGACCAGGCGCACCGCCTTGGCCGACACCTTCTTCTTCAGCGAGAAGTGGCGCAGGTTCAGGTTGGGTGCGACCGGCCGGGGAGCCACCGCGGGGAACGCATCGGCCTTCGAAACGAACACCCGCTTCCACTGGGCTCCCGTCGCGGAACTGCACTTGGCGACACAGACGTCGAGTGCGAACCGGCGCAACGCGGTGAATCGGGAACCGGAGTCCGGGTCCTCCGCCTGGAACAACGGCAACTCGTTGGGATCTGCCGGTGCCGGGGTCAGGTAGGCGCTGACCGCGAACTTCTTGAACTGGACCTTCTTCTTGCCGGCCAGGTCGACGGCCACGAACGGCTTGGTGACATCGACGTTGTCCGCGGTGATCCCGGCCCAGTTGGTGCGCTCAGTGACATCGATGAGCGCGTTCGCGTTCAGGGAACCCGCGGTCGCCCCGATGACCTTGGCGCCGTTGTACTTGGCGGCGACGTTCTTGTAGTCCTTGA
>JBFIDC010000341.1:0-2449 GCA_041581495.1 Nocardioides sp.
ACCGTTCATCAAGACCGACCAGGACCGACTCGAGGGCTACGACTACCTGTCGGGCCGGATCCGGATGGCCATGCAGATGGCCTTCGACTACGACCTCGACCGGCCCCTGTTCGTCAACCCGACCCACCAGTTCTCCCGGCAAGGCCTGGACAACCCGGACGCGATCTACTTCAACGCGTTCCTGCGCGAGGGAGTCGAGTACGTCGTCCGCGGACGACGCGGCAGCAGCGCTGACCTGTCGTTCCAGGTGATGGGCGGCGCCTACAGCGCCACCTCGGCCGCCACCTCGCTGATGGCCTTCGACGACCGCGAACTCGAGATGGATGCCGAGGGCAACTTCGAGTTCACCTATGTCGCCGAGCCAGGCGCCAAGACGATGATCGTGCGCGAGGTCTTCTGCGACTGGGACACCGAGGAGCGCGGCTGGATCACCATCGAGCGGCCCGACACCCTGGGCAAGCCCAAGGCGCCCTACGACCCGGCCAAGATGGCCAAGAAGTACGACGTCGCCGCCAAGTCGCTGGTCGGCTCAATCCTGACCTGGTTCGAGTTCCCCAAGTGGTTCGAGCGCAAGGAGCCGGTCAACACCCTGACCGCCCCGCAGTCGACGCCGGGTGGGCTGGCCTCGCAGCGGTCCTCGATCGGTCACTACGAGTTGGCCGAGGACGAAGCGCTGATCATCAGCGTCCCGCGCTGCGACGACTGCACCTACCAAGCCGCCCAGATCGGCTCGGACTGGTATGCCTCGACCGACTACGAGACCCACCAGACTTCGCTGACCAAGGCGCAGGCCGAGACCGACCCCGACGGCGTGATGCGCTTCGTGGTCTCCGAGCACCCGCCCTATGACGGCGCGCCGATCGCCAACTGGCTCGAGGCCACCGGCCACACCACCGGGTCGATGATGCTGCGCTGGCAGCGCCTCGAGCGCGACCTCGGTCCCGAGGACGGCCCCGTTGTCGAGAAGGTCAAGCTGGCCGAGGTTCCCTCGAAACTCCCGAACACCACACCCCTCACCACCGAGGAGTACGCCGCGCGGATCACCGCCCGGCAGCGCTCCGTAGCCCGAAGGATGATCAGTTGAGTACCGAGCTCGGATACGCCGCAGCCCACGACACCTCGATCGAGGAGCGCTATCAGCCGTCGCCGCTGCTGAAGGGCAAGGTCATCGTCATCTCCGGTATCGGCCCCGGCCTGGGCCGTTCGCTGGCCTTCGAGGCGGCCAAGATGGGTGCCGACCTGGTCATCGCCAGCCGCACCGAGGCTCGGCTGCTCGAACTCCAGGCCGACCTGGCGCCGTTCGGCGTGAAGGTCGTGCCCGTGGTCACCGACGTCACCGACGAGGACTCGCGCGTCAACCTGCGCGACAAGACTCTCGAGGCGTTCGGCAAGGTCGACTGCATCATCAACAACGCCTTCTCGATCCCGCCGATGGACCCGATCACCCAGATCGAGCCGCGCAAGCTGGCCAAGGTCAACGAGACCAACGTCTTCGCGCCGCTGCGCCTCTCGGCGCTGTTCGCCGACGCGCTCTCGGAGTCCAAGGGCTCGATCATCATGCTCAACTCGTGTGTCGCGTTCTCCTCGCAACCCGAGTACGCCGGCTACAAGCTCTCCAAGGGCGCGCTGGAGCACCTGGCTTCCTCGCTGGCCACCGAACTCGGCCCGCGTGGCATCCGGGTCAACTCGGTGGCGCCGTCCTACATCTATGAGGACGTCAACCGCGGCTACTTCGACTTCCTCGGCGCCGTGGAGAACAAGACCCACGACGAGGTCTATGCCGAGAAGGCCGCCCCCACCGACCTCAAGCGGCTCGCCTCCTCCGAAGAGGTCGCCCGGGCGACGCTCTTCCTCGCCTCCGACCTCGCCTCCGCGGTCACCGGTCAGATGCTGACCGTCGACTGCGGCGAATTCCACGACTGATCGGACCTGCTGTGTCAGACAACATCATGGTGCGCGAGCGCCCAGACGTCGGGTCCTATGAGGACATCGTCGCGGCGGCCGTGCGCACCACCGGCATGTCTGACTTCGGCGGCACCGCGCACGAGGAGGGGTTGCGGGTCCTCGTCGAGGACCTCAACTCCCCCGAGGCCGGGCTGACCCCGCGCGGCAACTACTTCCAGCGCTCCGAGGTCAAGAGCGCGTTGGTCGGCGTGCTGCTCACCCAGGCGCAGTTCGAGGCGCACCCCGAGCACCGCGACGTCCCCATCGAGCGGCCGATCTTCCTGATGGGCCTGCCACGCACCGGCACCACCGCGCTGCATCGCTACCTGCACGCCGACCCCGGCGCGCAAGGGCTGGAGATGTGGCTGACGCAGTACCCCCAGCCGCGGCCCCCGCGCGAGACCTGGGAGCAGGACCCGATCTTCAACGCGATGCAGCAGGCGTTCGCCGCGCACCACATCGAGGACCCCGACTTCATGGGGATCCACTACATGGATGCGACCAC
>JBFIDC010000342.1:0-2120 GCA_041581495.1 Nocardioides sp.
GGTCACCGGATCACCGTAGGGTCTGCGCCATGACCGGGGTGATCGAGCACTTCCATGCGGTGGTTCCTGCCGGGGGAGCAGGAACCCGGCTCTGGCCTCTTTCTCGAGCCGGGGCACCCAAGTTCCTCCTTGACCTCACGGGCTCGGGGCGCACGCTGATCCAAGCCACAGTGGACCGGCTGGGCCCCATTGCCGGCGACCGGATCATGGTCGTCACCGGTGCGGCTCATCGAGACGCTGTGGCAGCCCAACTGCCTGAAGTCGATCCCGACTCGATCGTGGCCGAGCCCTCCGCGCGCGACTCGATGGCGGCCATCGGACTGGCCGCCGCCATGCTCGAACGGCGAGATCCCGATGCCGTGATGGGCTCGTTCGCCGCCGACCACGTCATCACCGAGCCGGGCGTCTTCCGAGAGACGGTGCGCACCGCGGTCCGCGCGGCCCAGGACGACTGGCTGGTGACCATCGGGATCGACCCGCTGATCCCGTCGCCGGCCTTCGGTTACATCCACCTCGGCGATCCGCTGGAGTCCCACCCGGGCGCCTTCAAGGTCCGCTCGTTCGTCGAGAAGCCGTCGGTTCACGTCGCCCGCGAGTACCTCGCCAGCGGGGAGTACCGCTGGAACGCCGGGATGTTCGTGGTCCGTCCCACCGTGCTGCTGGATCTGCTGGGTGCCCGCGACCCCGAATTCGTCGCCTCGTTGCGCACCATCGCCGACGATCCCGGCCGGATCGATGAGGTGTGGCCCACCCTGCCCAAGATCGCTGTCGACCACGCGGTGGCCGAACCCGCCGCTGAGCGCGGCCGGGTCGTCACGGTGCCCGCGTCCTTCGGCTGGGATGACATCGGCGACTTCGACTCGCTCGCCGAACTGCTCGACACGACCGGCGAGGCGACCTCGCCGATCGTCTTGGGCGACGACGCCCTGGTTCACGCGTTGCACAGCACCGGTTTGGTGGTGCCCGGCTCGGGACGGACGATCGCGGTCATCGGGATCGAGGACATCGTGGTCATCGACACCGACGAGGCCCTCCTGGTCACCACGCGCAGCAAGGCACAGGAGGTCAAGCACATCGTCTCGGCGCTCAAGGAATCCGGACGAGCCGAGCTCACCTGAACCACAACGGGGGAACGCAAACCATGGAACTGGTCGCCTCGTGGCCGGCTGAGTCCTCGCTGAGCCAGGTGGGCGATTACGCCCGACGCGTCGAGGCGCTCGGCTTCGATGTCATGCACGTGCCCGAGACCACTCACGACCCGTTCACCGTGTGCGCGCTGGCCCTGGACGCGACACAGACGCTGGTGCTGCGTACGAGCATGGTGGTGGCGTTCCCACGCAGCCCGATGGTCACCGCTCTGGCCGCGTGGGACTTGTCCCGGTTCTCCGGCGGTCGGTTCCAACTGGGTATCGCCTCGCAGGTCCGAGGCAACATCGTGGGGCGCTACAGCGCCGAGTGGTCAGAGCCGGTGACGCGCCTGCGGGACTACATCCTCGCCCTGAGGGCGATCTTCGCGGCCTTCCAGACTGGCGAGCCGCTCTCCTACCAGGGTGCCGTCTACACCTTCGACCGACTGCAGCCCTACTTCAACCCGGGGCCGCTGCCGCACCAGGGGCCCTCGATCTGGACCGGAGCGGTGAACGTGCGGATGACGACGATGGCGGGTGAGGTCGCCGACGGGTTCGTCTGCCACCCCACGCACTCGCACCCGCGGGTGCTCTCCGATCTGACGCGTCCAGCGCTGTTGAGCGGCGCCGCCCGCTCGGGGCGCGAGGATGGTGGGCCCGCGGTCGTCGTCGGACCGCAGCCCATCATGGCCCCAACCCGCCAGGGGCTCGAGGTGGCCCGCGAGAACCGCCGCGCCGACCTGGCCTTCCTCTACAGCACTCCCGCATACCGCACCCAACTGGCAGCCTTCGGTCTCGACGACCTCGGCGAGAGGCTCTCGGCGATGGCAGCGGCCGGCCAGTGGGAGCATCTCGATCGCCATCTCAGCGACGAGGTGATCGACATGCTGGTCCCGGTCGGGACCTATGCCGAACTGCCCGGCGTGCTCGAGGAGTGGTACTCCGGCGCCTGCGCCGGGATCGGCCTGTCCGTGCCGGCCGAGCCCACCGACC
>JBFIDC010000343.1:0-1885 GCA_041581495.1 Nocardioides sp.
AGTTTGCGCTGGCGCTGGCGTCCCTCCTCGCCGGACTCGGCGAATCCGGAGGAGATCACCACCAACCCGTGCACGCCCTTGGAGGCACAGTCCAGGACCACATCGGTGACCGACTCGGCCGGAACCGCGACGATGGCGACGTCGACCTTGTCGGGGATGTCTCCCACGGCCTTGTAGGCAGGCATGCCCGAGACCGCGTCGGCGCTCGGGTTCACGACATAGACACGGCCGGTGAAGTCGCCCAGCACCAGGTTGCGCACCAAAGCCTGACCGATCGTGTCTTGGCGCCGGGAGGCGCCGATCACCGCAACCGAGCGGGGGTTGAAGAAGCGGTGGATCGAGGCGGCCTCGGCCTGGTGCTCGCGACCGCGCATCACGCCGATGGCGGTATCGGTCGAGTCGATCGGGAACTCCAGGCTGAGCACCCCGTCGTCGTATTCGCTGACGACCCGATAGCCGGCTTCGCGGAAGGTCCCGATCATCGCCACGTTGTCGGGCAACACCTCGGCGGTGAATCGCTCGATCCCCCGCTCACGCCCCGCTTGTGCCAGGTGCTCAAGGAGCACCTGAGCTATGCCGCGGCCGTGGTGCTCGTCCTGGACCAAGAAGGCCACTTCGGCCTCGCCTGCCGCGACCACGTCGTAGCGCCCGACCGCGATCATCTCGCCGCGCAGCAACACCACCAGGGCAACCCGCGCATCGTGATCGACCTGGGTGAACCGAGCGACGTCACGCTCGGAGAGCGTCGGCATCGGCGAGAAGAACCGGTAGTACTTGGACCGATCCGAGACCCGGGAGTAGAAGTCGACCATCAGGTCCGCATCGTCGGGCCGGACCGGTCGGATATGCGCGGTGCTCCCGTCCTTGAGCAGGACGTCGGCCTCCCAATGCTTGGGCGGTACCGAAGTCGGGCTCACGGCGGCGAATCTATCGCGGATGCCGGGTGATCACCGCGTCGATCCTCCGGCCATCACTCTGGGCACACACAGAACTCGTTGCCCTCGGGGTCACGCATCACGATCCAGAAGATCCCGAACTCATCGACGCGAGCGACCCGGGTGGCGCCTAGGGCCTCGAGTCGACCGGCCTCGGCCTCGACGTCGGCGACGTGGAGGTCCAGATGCAGGCGGTTCTTGGCCACCTTGGCCTCAGGCACCTGCTGCAGCACCAACTTGGGCAACGCCGAGTCGGGTCGGGTCAGCGCGCGGAACTGCCCGATGCCGCCGGAGACCTCATAGCCAGCGGCCGCGCACCAGAAGCTCGCCTGGGCGTCAGGATCGGCAACATCGAGGGTCAACACGAGATAGGCAACCACCTGACAAACGCTACCGCTCCTCCCCCGGCGTGGCCGCTGCCGAACCCGATGGGACGCGGGAGAGAATCGGCCCATGGCACGCCGTTCGACGACCCCACCGCCCCCCGAAGACTTTGAGGAGCACATCCTCGACATCGATGTCGGTGATGAAATGCGGGCCTCCTTCTTGGAGTACGCGTACTCCGTCATCTACTCCCGCGCACTGCCCGACGCCCGCGACGGCCTCAAGCCGGTGCAACGCCGCATCCTCTACACGATGAACGACATCGGGGTTCGCCCCGACCGCGGGCACATCAAGAGCGCCCGCGTCGTCGGTGAGGTCATGGGTCGCCTGCACCCGCACGGTGACAGCGCGATCTATGACGCCCTGGTTCGGTTGGCGCAACCATGGGCCATGCGGGTGCCGATGGTCGACGGCCACGGCAACTTCGGCTCCCCCGGTGGCGACGACCCGCCGGCCGCGATGCGATACACCGAGTGCCGGATGGCACCGGCCGCGGTGGCGATGACGGCCTCGATCGATGAGAACACCGTCGACTTCAAGGCCAACTACGACAGTCGCGAGATGGA